>CAYOBS010000423.1:0-2775 GCA_964402305.1 uncultured Planctomycetaceae bacterium
CCCATGAACGAAAACACAGAAGAAACGCAGGAAGCAGCGGGCAGCACCGCGGCCCGGGCCGAAGACCACAGCAAGATCATCAGCATCGACGAAGGAAGGATCAAAGAGCACCTCAGCGGCGTGGAGGCGGTTGAAGAGACGTTAAACGCGCTATTGGACGCGGAAGCAGACCGGCGACGACGCGGGCTGGTTGACCCGTTGGAGCAGCAGCGGGCGGAAGCGGCCCGCAAGCCCCTTATCATCCGCGACGCGGCCGGGGAGATTATCGGCGGGCACTTGCGGGACTTCGCCGACGGCCTGGCTGCCCGTGGGGTGACGGCCAAGCACACGGGTATGAAGCTGGCGCAAGCGGCCCGTATCATCGACTCGACAGGGGCGCAGCGGATCTCGGAATTGACGCCCTCGCGCGTGCAAACGGCGCTGAAGGCCCTGCGGGATGGCGCGGGCGATGCGCCGGGCCTGAGCGCCCAAACGCTCTTGCACTACCTGCGTAGCGTCAAGCAATTCTCGGCCTGGCTTGTGCGGGACAGGCGAACCAAGGAAGACGCCCTGGCACA
This sequence comes from uncultured Planctomycetaceae bacterium, assembly GCA_964402305.1. GTDB lineage: Bacteria > Planctomycetota > Phycisphaerae > SM23-33 > SM23-33 > JAUWQU01. The sequence goes on from CAYOBS010000423.1 coordinate 558, forward strand.
CTTGGCGGGCTTCAACGTGGCCAGCGACAGGCGGCACAGGCGGCGGGCCTTGTCCGATGATGAGATTGAACGGCTGGTGACTGCGGCAGAGAAGGCCCCGGCCTTTAGGCGGATGAGCGGCCCCGACCGGGCGCTTGTCTACGCCGTGGCGGCGGCAACGGGCTTGCGGGCGAACGAGCTTCGTAGCTTGACGCCGGCGAGCTTCGACCTGGACAGCGACCCGGCTACGGTGACGCTTGAAGCCGGGTGCTCGAAGCACAGGCGCGAGGATGTACAACTCATTCCCGATGAACTGGCGGCGATGTTGCGGCCCTGGCTGGCGATCCGCCACGGCGGAGAGGGCAAGCCCGTGTTTCCCCTGCCCGACAAGACCTCGAAGATGCTGCGGGCTGACCTCGACGCGGCCCGTCAGGCATGGCTGGCAGAGGCGCAGACGGCCCAGGAACGGCAAAGGCGGGAAGCATCGGCCTTCCTGTCATACCGCGACGGTTCGGGGCTTGTGTTCGATTTTCACGCTCTGCGCGGGCAATTCATCACGGCCGTGGTACGCGGCGGGGCGAGCGTGAAGGTTTGTATGGACATGGCGCGGCACAGCGACCCCAGGCTGACACTTGGAGCGTACACGCACTTGGCGACGGCCGACAAGCGGGCGGCGCTGGCGTCCGTGCCCGTGGTGAGACCTCGCCGGCCCCAAGCCGAGAAGGCCAAGGCGACGGGAACCTATGGCGCGCCCCCTTCGACAAGCTCAGGGCAAGCCGCGAACTCACCGAGCAGCGGCCCCGACTGGCGCGCAGCGCTGCGCGCAGCGCATGCGCAGCGCGGACCGGCAACTTCCTGCAACATTGGGCAACATAGGGGGCTTGGCGGCGACTTGCGGGCAGACGGCGGAAATAGCTTGAAAATGCCCGAAATACAGGGTATTATGGGCAATAAAGTAGCACACGCGCCCGTGGCGCAACTGGATAGCGCATCGGTCTTCGGAACCGAGGGTTACAGGTTCGACTCCTGTCGGGCGTATTGCCGCGCGGCGGCACTAGAGCGGAGAGCGTAGAAAGGAGAAAGTAGAGAAAGCGGCAGGGCCACAACTGACGGATGGCCACCCTTTTGCGGCAAGAACTCTCCGCGGTCTCCTCTCTACTTTCTACTCTCTTGCCGTTTAATCCGGCCCGTCACTTCGCCGGGGCTGTGCTTGGCCCTGTAGCTGGGGTGTGGCTGGGCCGGCGGCCGGGCCGGTGGTCGGGGCCGCTAAGCCGGCCCGTTACTTCGCCGTATCCGGTCCCGTTGCTTAGAAGCCCGTGCCCGGTCCTGTGGCTGGGGCGGTTGTCGGCGGCTTTTGCGAAGGGGCGAAGGTCAGGTTTTCCAGGACGGCGTCGGGCCAGGCCTTGCTTATCACGGTGGTTTTCCCGGCCGACCAAAGGGCGACTTCGCACCGGCCGGCGGGGGCAGCCTTGGCGGCGGGTGCGCCCTTGGCGGCGGGGATGATGAAGCACAGTTCGCCCGCTTTTCGCCATGATGGGAGCATCTGGAGCTTGCCTTCCTTGTCTTCTTCCTGCTGCACCCACGTTATCTGCCCGTCGGCCAGGCTCACCACGGCGACCCTGCCGTTGCCGCCTGCGATGCTGATGTGCTTCTGGTCCGGGCTTAGGTCGAACAGCATGTCATCGGGAAGCTCCGTCTTGCTGTCGGCCGGGACAACGCGGGCGACCTTGGCGGGCTGGCCCGGATTGAAGGTGAATAGCGACTTCGTTTTTTGCATTTCGGCCAGGGCGGCTGGGAGATTCGCATCGTGGGAGGTGAAGATGATTCGCCCATCGGCCAGGCATCTGGCGGCCAGCATGTTGTCAAAGACAAGAGCGGCGAGGTCTTCGGCTTCCGGCAGTTCGGCCAGGGAGGCGCCGTTGGCGTCGGCAACCTGGCGTATGCCCAGCGTGCCAAGCGGGGCGGCCTTTCCTTCCAGCGGCTTGGCCGCCTGAATGTAGACCACGTGTCGCCCATCGGCGGAGAAGTCCGGGAAGATGGCCACCTTGTCGGCCAGTTCACGCGGGGCGGCGTTGGCGGTCATCGGGGCCAGCCAGAGCGAGAAGGCGCTTGCCGTTCGGTCCGAGCCGGTAACGTACGCCACGGCCTTGCCGGCGGGGGCGAGGCGGAGTTCGTTCACGCCCTTGAGGGAATTGAGGATGACCATGCCGGGCTTCAGCGACATGCCGTCGAGGTCGTA
>CAYOBS010000424.1:0-2765 GCA_964402305.1 uncultured Planctomycetaceae bacterium
AATCCCCGCGTCGCGTTGTTATCGTTCCTGGCATGGGCTCCAAGCTGCCGCATCGCAAACGCTGCAAGCGGTGGAATCGTCTTTGGGGACATGCTTCCGCGGCTGGGAGCACAGCATCGCCGGCGATGGGTCTTGGGAAACGTGCCGCCGGCGTCACTACGAACGCTCCGCGCGCGATTGGACGGTGGCGCGTTTCGATGATGCCTCTGGCGTTCGTAGTGTGCCCGTGAGGGCATATTCTTCTTCTTTGTCGCTTGTGCGCCCGCAGGGGAAAAGAAGAAACATATCGCCTGACGGCGACACTACGAACGCTCCGCATGTGCATGGCGGAGGAATTGGCGGGAACACGCGGAGGCAAACCGAGCTTGGGGCTTCATCGCCAAATCGGGCCGGTGGCATGTTTTCATAGGTTCAGAATGCGGTGCCATGCTTCCGTCTGCGGAAGCATGTCCGAGTCGCTTCTTCGATTGTACTTCGAGCCTTTTCCCTTAAATACCCTTGAATCCCCGCGTCGCGTTGTTATCGTTCCTGGCATGGGATTCAAACTACCGCATCGCAAACGCTGCAAGCGGTGGAATCGTCTTTGGGGACATGCTTCCGCGGCTGGGAGCACAGCATCGCCGGCGATGGGTCTTGGGAAACATGCCACCGGCCAAACAATCTATATGGTGTCCCCAGATTTCCGGCAAACAATCTATATGGTGTCCCCAGATTTCCAGATTTCCCTATATGGTGTCCCCAGATTTCCCCAGATTTCCAACAGAAGCCACGGGACGCGCGCGAATGTAAACCCCCCGCCCCCCGGCAGAGCCGCCCGCCAGCCCCAGGGGTAGCCGCAAAATCAAATTTCCTATCAGTTAGTGGCCGCAGACGGTCGCCCGCCACCGTCACGCCCTCGATGCGGTTGGACGATTCGGCGCTCTGGATCACTGCCTGCTCCCGCAAGGCGGCCAGCACTTCCGGGCGCTGGCGCGTCCAAAGCTCCTGCTTGCCCCTGGCCTCCATGCACTCGCCCAGCAGCCAGCCCGTGCTCACCGGAACCGAGAGCATCTTCAACCTGTCCGCCTGCAATGAAAGCATGCGCCACCTCTTCCAGTAGCCTAATAATAGCCTATTATCGGCCACGGTAGCCAATTCATTCCCCAACATCCAGCAGGACTATCGTCCACGGCAAAGGAGTTCGCCATTCTCGCACAACTCCGTAGAGCCCCACGAATCTTCTGAACGTCCGTGACGACCAGTGCCGCACATGACCCGGCGTGTTGCCCATGGACTTCACATACTTGAGTCTTGCCAGGTTCATCAGCCGCCAGATCGGCTCGCGCGGCACCGACAGGATCACCCATTTTCGGGCTACCCGGCATATTTCCCGCAAGGCACGATCAGGATTTTCCAGATGTTCCAGTACTTCCAGCACGACGACCAGATCGAATGAATTATCCGCCCTGTGAAGTTCGTAAAGAGATTCTTTCGCACAGCGGATGTTCGGATTGAGTGCTTGAGCCGCCTGGACACGGCTCTCATCGAAATCGCTGGCTTCAAAAACGGCGCCCGTGGGCAAAAGCCTCGAAATGCGCCGCGTGCTGACTCCTTCCCCACAACCGAATTCGACCGCGGTCCGCACATCCAGTCCCGCGATCAATTCGCCCGTCGCCTTGAAGAATCCATCTATGAGCCGACGCGTAATGAAATTGGCCTTGGTGTATTTTTCCTGGTAAACGCCTTTGTCATTCATGACCGGCTCCGAGATGAATACTTTTATATGCCTCAAGAAGGTAAAGGCGCCAACGTACCCACGGCTGGCGCCCGGGCCGACATGTTCCGCCCCCGATGGGCTGGAGTTCCGTCAGTCGAATATGCTTTTGCCGCGTGGCAGGTCGGTGGCCTTGTCGCGGTCGGGGGCGCCTTTGGGCATGGTTACGGTTCGCGGCGGACGGCGGCGCGTGGCATCCTCGGGGGTGGAAGTATCGGCGGTCGTCGGCTGCGACGCGGCCGGGCTGGACGTGGCCGGGCTGGACGCGGCCGGGCTGGACGTGGCCGGGCTGGACGTGGCCGGGGCGGCGGGCTTTGGCGGGCTGGACGCGGACTGGTTGATGTAGGTTATCTGGTGAAAGGGTTTGTCAGCCAGGTAGAGGATGGCAGTGCGGCCGCCATCGACAAATCGCAGATTGGCGGCGAGCTTGTACTCGCCGTATGCCAGGCCCACGCCGTAGACGTCCTGGCCGGCGGGCTTAGCCAGGCCGTAAACGTGAGCCTGGGGAATCTCGACTTCCAGGCCGCTGCCGTTTGGGCGGACGGCCAACTGCTGCTGCCCGGCGGACTGGATGGCCGACATGACCGGGTCGGCCAGCATCGGCTGAAGGTTGCGAGGGGCGACCTCGACGAACGTTCCAGCCAGGCTCGCGGGTGCAATCGGCTCGGCCGGCTTTATCGTGAAGGGCCATTTCGTCTTGGCTATGACCAACTCGCCCGCGGATGTCCCTACCGGCACCTCGAAGAGCAGCGTGACCTTGCGGCTCTGCCCGGGCTTGATCGAAACCGCCTCCTGCCGAGCCAGGCGAGGCAGCGGGCCTTGGCCGGACGGGGTGCTTTCCGCAATGCCCAGCGAGTCCGCCGTCTTGCCGGCAAAGGACAACTGGACGTCCTTGCCCATGGCATTGAAGGCGATGGGGTCCGCGCCGGCCTTGATCTCGGCCGTCATCTTCCAGTAGATCGAGCCCAGAGGGGCCGGGTAATAGCCGCCGGGCCCAAAGGTCGTGGTGGCC
>CAYOBS010000425.1:0-2762 GCA_964402305.1 uncultured Planctomycetaceae bacterium
GATTGCGGATTGCGGATTGCGGATTGCGGATTGCGGATTGCGGATTGCGGATTGCCGAATTGCGGATTGCCGAATTGCGGATTGCCGAATTGCGGATTCACGCGATCGGTCGCTGGTTGGGGTAATCGTGACCGAGATAGTTTCTGATGACACCTGCTGCCCGATGTCTTGTTCCCATGGATTCCCATGGATTCTGTTTCCATGGTTCTTGCTCCCTGGGAAAGCAGTCCCTGAAAATGCGATTCCATCGCCCCGATCGTGGAAATCCGCAATCCGCATTCCGCAATCCGCAATGGTTTGCCGCGTTTGCCGCGGCAAACCCTCACAGCCAGAACTCGCTTTCGAGCACGTCGCCTTCGCGGGTGGCGGCGATGAACTCGGCAACCTTTGCCAGGTCCTTGACGCCGGGCGCCTTTTCGACGCCGCTGGCGACGTCGACGGCCCAGGGCTTGACGGTGTCGATGGCCCGGCTGACGCACGAGGCGTCGAGTCCGCCGGCCAGGATTATCGGATCGACCCCGGCCAGGGCGCCGGCGGCGCGGGCGTCGGCGACCAGATCCCAGTTGAATTGCTTGCCGGTGCCGCCCTGGGCGGACTTGTCGTAGGCGTCCAGCAGCACGGCCACGAGATTGCGTTTGGCCCCGCCGGCGTCGATCCAGCTTCGCACCTCGGCCAGCCAGCCGTCGTCGCGGACGCGGAAAGCCTTGATGACGGGCGCCTCGATGAGGCCGATGATCTCCGGCGGCTCATCGCCGTGGAGCTGGACGCAGCCGATGCCCGTGCGCCGGATGACGCGGTTGATCGTCTCGGCGTCGGAGTTGACGAACACGCCGACGGTCGCCACCCATGGCGGCAGGATGTCCACAATGGCCCGCGCCTGCTCGGGGCTGACCCATCGCGGCGAGTCGGCGAAGACCATGCCGATGGCGTCGGCGCCCATCTGGGCAATCTTCATCGCCTCCCGCGCGTCGCGGAGGCCCTCGATCTTTATTCGCACTCGCTGGAGCATCGGCGCACCATATCCGCTCCGGGCGGCATTTGCAATTCACCGTTGGCGGGCGCAGGCTCCCCACCTTGCGGGCCGCGACCGGGGCGAGAAGCGGACTTCTCGCGGAGAACGCGGCGCGGGCTTCGCCCGCGATCCAATTGCGGATTGCCGCTGCCGGCCTGCTCCAGGCACTGTGCTTTATGGCACAGTGCTCAGCGGAACTGGGTCAGCAGGATCACGGCCGCCTTGTCGGTGGGAGTGATGACGTTGCTGCGGTCGATGACGGCGACGTACCGCCACCTTTTTCCACTCGCGTTCTTGCCGGCCTGGACGGTGATGTAGCAGGCGTACACGTCGCTCCTGGTGGCGACGCAGTCGCTGATGTAGCCGAAGAGGCAGTTTCGCGTGCGGACGTAGTCGGCGTCCTGGAGTGCCACGTCAGGCACGGCGCCGTTAGCGGGAGCGCGACTGGCGAGGGGCAGGACCTTCTCATCGAAGTACCTGGCCAGGGGTATGCCCACCTCGCCCGGTGTGAGGAACCCCTCGATATTATTTCCGGCGGCGGTCCGCAGTCCGGAGATGACAACCCAGGCACGGTCGACTTGGTCGCGGTACTTGCGAATGTAGGAAATGGCGCCGTCGGCGGCGTCCTTGACGTACGGCGCTCCTCCCTGTCCGAGTGCGAGGCGGTTATAGGGAGCAGCGCTGCCCGTCTTGGGCCAAGGCAGCCAATAGGCCGCACAGTTGTAGGTCACATTCGTCGGAATCGCCACCGTGTTGATGTTGATCGTCCCATAGATGCGCTTCTTCTCATTGGTCCGGGCCTGGTGTCCGGGTGTCCGCGCGAAAAACTCGTGGAACAGGAATCCCTGCGGAATGTTGGGATACTTGCCGTTTGCCTGGGCGCTGCCGGCCACGTCGGGCGCCGCGATGTTGACCGTGGGCATTCGGCCACTGTCGGCGCGGTCCGTGAACAGCACGGACTTGGCGGCCTGGAGAATCCCGACTGTGAACGGCCTCTCGGCAGCGCCTTGGCGGAACGGTCCGGCGAAGTAGATGTTGCCGAGGTCTGCCAGGCTGGGCAGGTAATAGTCATCCTGGGGCATGGACTCCCTGGCGGTCGGCGTCGCGGCCGTAACATTGCGAGGCCGGTATATGCCTGGACTGTAGATCCCCGCTCCTGATGATCTTCCGTATGTGCAGCGGGTGAGTTCGGTCGGCAGGGTAATGCCGTTGGCCAGGCCCAGCTTGGTGCCGGGGAGGTTGCCCGTGTTTTCGGTGGGGCCGTCCAACTTGTACATTGCCAGGTTGAACCGGGCGAGCCGTGTGGCGGTGACTGAGGCGGTGGCCCTCAGGCGGTCATCACGGAGGATGTACACGTACGGGTTCAGGTCGGGCGCAATCGTGGTCGGCGGCTTCTTGGCAGGGTAATCGCCGGAGATGTCCGTTGGTTTGAAGTTCGTGTTGTAGGGGAGGTCGAAAGTGTTGGTGCCGACGTCTTTGCCGATGGTGACGATGTCTATCGGCACGCGCTCGCCGGCGACCTTGCGGTAAAGCGTGATCGAAAGGGAGCTTGTGGATTTGCGGAAGTCCATAAGGTTGTTCAGATACCACGTAGCGACTGGTGTTTCGCCGAAGATCTTGGCCTGATCCGGGAGAGTAGTCGAGGGCCGGGCAGGCCCGGAGCCGCAGCCGTAAACCACGCGTTTGGCAGGCGTTATGGCGGTAGTACTAGTCGAGCCGGCAAGGGAAGAACCATCTCCTTGGAGAGGGA
>CAYOBS010000426.1:0-2737 GCA_964402305.1 uncultured Planctomycetaceae bacterium
CGTTGGAGTCGCGACCGTTACGGGACGAGGATGCGCCCTTCTTGTGTGCCATGTCGGTTGCTCCCTCAGCTCTCGATGCCCGTGACCTTGACCCGGGTGTAGCGCTGGCGGTGGCCCTGGCGCTTCCGGTAGCCGGTCTTGTTCTTGAACTTCAGGATGTGGATCTTGGGGCCCTTGACCTCGGCCAGCACCGATGTGGGCGCGTCCAGCTCCAAAGCCCAGTATGACGGGTCCATAACGTGGCAGGCCCAGTCGCCCAGGCACCCGCAGCCGAACGCCGACCACCCGCGCCAGTTCCACGGGGCGTAGAACGGCTGGTAAGGCCTTTCCTTGGCCGGGCCGAGCCACAAATCCCAATCCATCTCCTTGGGCGCCGCGGGGCGCTCCGAAAGCTTCGGCAGGTTGTTGGTCTGACAGTAGAGATGATCGCCCTTGAAAGCGTCACAGGCGGCGTGGACCTCCTTGACGTCGCCTATCACCCCTCCGCGCACCCACTCGACGAGCATGCGGGTCATGTCGCTCGAATGGCCCTGGTTGCCCAGTTGCGTGATAACCTTGTGCTCCTTGGCGGCCTTGACCAGCCCGCGGACCTCCGCTATCGAGTGCGCCAGCGGCTTTTCGCAATAGACGTGCTTGCCTCGCCTTATCGCCTCCATGGCGATGACGTAGTGGGAGTGGTCCGGCGTGCCGACGGTCACCGCGTCGATGTCCTTGCCCATCGCGTCGAACATCTTGCGGAAGTCCTTGAACCGCTTGGCACCCGGGTACTTCTTGTACGACCCGGCCCCCTGGCGGTCGTCAACGTCGCACAGCGCCACAACGTTCTCGCCTCCCATCTGGCCGATGTCGTTGCCGCCCTGCCCGCCGGCGCCCACGCCGGCTATGTTGAGCTTGTCGCTGGGGGCCTTCAGGCCGGGGCCGCCCAGGACGTGACGCGGCACGATGCTGAACACCGCCGCACCAACGCCGATACCCGCCAGCATACTGCGCCTGCTGAACTTCCTTCCGCCATCATCTCCGCTGCCGCTCATGTGAGTTCTCCCGAACTTGAACTACTCATAAACCTGACGTTCCATATACCGCCAATGAAGTTTTCAACACACCGTCGTGCCATACGGGCCGTTAAACTGGTTATATGTTTTTTCATCCGTGCTCTCGACAGCTCGGCGCCCAGGCGGTCATGGCGGCGCTGCTTGTTTGCGCAGCCGGAAAATACCAGGCCGGCGCCGCACCCGCCGCCGCCCCCACGGGGGGCCCAGGGCCGGCCGACGCGAACAGGCCGGCAGCCCGGGCGGCGTGGAAGCAACTTGCCGCCCTGGACGACCCAGCCGCAAGGGACAAACTCCTGCCGGCCTCGCTGGACGCCATAGGACGTGAGCCCAACGATGTGCGAAGGCTCATCGCCGCGGATGACGCGTACGACCCCATCGGCCCAGGCCCCCGCGAGCAGATGGTCCAAGTCGCCGACGCCGCGAAAAAGTACGATGTGTCGTTTACCGTGGTCGCCCCGCCCGGGTATCGGCCCGACAAGCCCTGGCCGGTGCTTCTGGCTGCCCACGGCCAGCATGGCGACGGGCGGAGCTTCGCGCGCACCGCATCCCATCTGCTGGGGGCCGATGCGGACAAGTACATCATCGTCGTGCCGACCCTGCCCGGCGCCCGCGAGTACAGCGGCAAGAGCTACCAGGAGCAGGCGTACCTCCAGCCGCTATCCTGGGTCCGCCGTCACATGAACGTGGACGATGACCGCGTGTACCTTACCGGCTACAGCATGGGCGGGCACTCCGCGTGGCACCTGGCGACGATGTTTCCGCGACACTTCGCCGCGGCCGTGGCAATGGCGGGCACGCCGTGGTTCCAGGGCGCGCCTCACACGGCCAACTTGTACCTGGAGAACCTCAGCCCCCTGGCGTTCTGGTCCATCTGGGGCGAGCTGGACCGCCCCGCCCCGCCTGCTATCGGGCAGGTGCAGTTCAACCGCGCCGCCGCGGCCAGGCTCGGCGATCTGCACAACACCAACTTCCGCGCTACCGAGTTGCCCGGCGTCGGCCATGACGGATGCTACCCAAGCCCGCGAGATTTCGCCGCGTTCCTGGCAGGGGCAAAACGCCAGCCCATGCCGGCAAAGTTCGCCCACGTCTTCCACCTGCAACACCACGCCCGCGGCTACTACCTCGAGGCCGTCTCCCTGGCCGCACAACCAATGCGAATGGACCAGCCCATCCGCGTCAGCTTCGATCACAATCCCACGCCGCAAGAGTCCGACCGAAAAATGGAAGAGTACTTCCGCAGGTTCCTCTTTGGCTTCTCAGCCGATCTGGACCGCCAGGCCAACACGCTGGCCTTAACGCTCAACCGCGTCCGCACGGTCAGGCTCTACGTGATGGATGGCATGTTCGACCTGGCCAGGCCAATCACCCTGCGGGTCGGCGCCCGCGCCTGGAAGGGCCTCATCCCCGCCTCGGCCAAGTGCATGCTGAAACACTACGCCGACGACCGCGACGCCTCGGCCATAATCGTCAACGAGGTGGACCTCGACTCCACCGGCCGGGCCGTGATACGATTCAAGTGAGAAAAACATGATCCTGCGCGTTTGTGGAACAGGAGCCCGGTCACACCGGCCGAGAAGACCCAGCCGCGCATGATGCTTGTTTGGCGGGTACGGCCAAGTAAAAATAATCATTGCACTATAACTACTGTATTAACTCATCATAACTACTGTATTAACAATGACTTA
>CAYOBS010000427.1:0-2720 GCA_964402305.1 uncultured Planctomycetaceae bacterium
CGAGGCGTAGGCGGCCAGCAGTACATCGACGCGGAAGACCTGCGGCGTCTGGGCTTCCCATAGGTCATCCCGGCCGACGGTCTCGTCGATCACCCCGGCCGCCGATACCTTCTTCAGCGTGCCGTGTACGGGATAAGCCAGGATGGCTGCGCCGGTCTTGGCGGCCTCGGCGAAGACATCGTCGATCCACAGTTGGGCGATGCACGGGCGGACGGCGTCGTGTACGCAGACGAGCTCAGCCGCGGGATCGAGCTGGGCCAGCGCGGCGCGGACGGAGTCCGTCCGCGTGGGGCCGCCCTGGACGATCTTCACGCCCATGAACCCCAGGTTCGGCCCGAAGCGGCTCTTCAGGCCGGGCATGTCCTCCTCGCTGACGACGAGCATGGTCTGGCAGACATCCTCTCGCGACGTGAATGCCTCCAGCGTGCGGAGGAACACCGGCTGATCGCCGCCGATCCGCTCGAAGATCTTGTTCTGCCTGCCGCCGTACCGCTTGCCCGCCCCCGCCGCAGGCACAATCACCGCTACCTTGGCCATCGATCCATCTCCCAGATATTTCCGCACTCGCCGCGGCTGCATTCTACCCGCGAGCGAAGCGGCCGAGGCTCATCCGCAGATTACGCAGATTTCGCAGAGGCATTCTACCCGCCGCCGCCCCCCACCCGCAACGACGCCAAACGCCATTCGAGGTGGCGATGAAATGGCCGGGGGGTTCCACCAAAAAGAGACGCTCCACAAGGGAGCGTCGGGCCGGCGATGCTATCGCCGGGGGGGCTACTAATTCATTATACGCATCGACCATCAGGGTAGGTTCGTTTAGCCTTTTTGTCAAGCCCTAATGGCCCTAATGGGACTAAAAATCTACTGATAGACCGGGTATATTTTTTCTTATGGTCCGTCCTTGCGTTTTCAGAGGGACCCGTATATCATTGGGCGCGTACTTAAGAAGAAGCATATCGAGGCAGAATCACATAACGAGAACATAGCATAGCCAAGTACAAGCAGCACCCCGCCGGCAGGCCGCCCATCGCGGCGGTTACAATACGAGTGTGAAGTTGCGGCAGGGATGACACCTGTTGGCAAGTGCTTGCGAGAGCCGTAGCTGCTTCGGCACTGCACCTGTGCGGAAGGTACACTGATGATGAAGAAAAAACCCAAACTCAAGGAACTGGCGCCTCCCGAAGGTGCGAAGGGCCGTAAACCGGCGGACCGTTGGACACCGGCGCTGGTCAAGGATGGATTTACGCCTGTTTCCAACTTCTTCCTTGCCCACTACCACGACCTCAAGCCTGAGATCACGCATGGAGAGGCCATGCTCATCATCCAGTTGATGTCATTCAAGTGGGATGCCGACATGCCGTACCCCAGCTACAAGACGTTGGCGAAGCGAATGCTGCTTAAGGACGCACAGGCGAGAAGCTTGGCACGGGGCCTGGAGAGGAAGAGATACCTCCACCGGCACGTTCGGATCAACATGCCGAATCTCTTTGACCTGAAGCCGCTGTTTGGGGCGCTTGAGAAGTTACGGAGCGAGAGAATCGCCGAGGAAACCGCGGCGGGAAAGAAAGGGGCTGTGCGATGACGGAACGAGTGATTGCGTACGTGGATGGATTCAACCTCTACTACGGTCTGCGGGAGCAGGGGTGGCGGCGCTTTTACTGGCTCAACATCAGACGCCTGATCGAGGGGTTGTTGAAGTCAAACCAGCAGTTGATATCGACGAAGTACTTCACGTCCTTGGTTTCCCCCACCCCTTCGGACCCCGACAAGAACCGGCGCCAGACTGCCTACCTGGATGCTCTTCGGACCATTCCGGACTTCCGCATCATCTACGGACACTACCTCCACAACACGCAGCAATGTCGGAAGTGCGGAGCGACCTGGATAGCCCCAGATGAAAAAATGACGGACGTGAACATCGCCACCGAATTGATGGTGGACGCCTTCCAGGACTCGCTCGATACCGCTCTGGTTGTCTCAGCGGACAGCGACCTCAGTGCGCCGATCGAAGCCGTGCATCGGCTTTTCCCTCGCAAGAAAGTCGTCGTTTTCTTCCCGCCGGGGCGTTCATCAAAGCGTCTCATGCAAGTTGCGCACGCTTTCGTCAAGATTCGCCGCAACACGCTGGCCCAAAGCCAGTTTCCGGATCAAGTCAATGCACCGGCCGGCGTCGTGATTCATCGGCCGACAACTTGGAGGTGACGTGGCTGTTGGTCGGCTCAAAGGGCTGGTTGCCGACTTACGCCTGGCCATCAAACCCTTGCAAGCCCGGCCAAAATGCCGCAGAATGCGAATCGGCGCGGCACTGCTGGTGGGGTGTCCGAGTGGTCGAAGGAGGCGGTCTTGAAAACCGCTGTACGCGAGAGTGTACCGTGGGTTCGAATCCCACCCCCACCGTTTCCGCCCGCCATCCGGCAGGCAAAGTAGCCGGAAGCCGGTAGCCGGTAGCCGGGAGGCAGTACCCGGGGGCCAGGAGCCAGTAGCCGGCTTGCCACGGCATAGCCAAAGGCGAAGCCGGTCACCGGTGTCGCCTGCCCGGCCCGCCGGCGTTGCCCGCCGCGTCGCCCCCGGAAGCGCAAGCCCGGCGTGCCAGAAGCCTTACCGGCTCCCTGGAGCGTGAAATGTCATAGTGCAAATCGGCGGTTACGAGATTCTCATGGCCGGCGCCGATTATAATCCGTAAAATTGCGAGTTGGTTGCCATTTACATTTGCCGCCGAG
>CAYOBS010000428.1:0-2708 GCA_964402305.1 uncultured Planctomycetaceae bacterium
ATGCCGGCCCTGGCGTACGGCATGGGCGGCCGGGCCGCAAGGACCAGCGAGGACTGCGGCAACATCTACGACCACTTCGCCGTCGAGTTCGAGTACGAGAACAAGGCCCGGACCATCAGCATGTGCCGCCAGACCGACAAGGCCTCCGACAGGGTTTCCGAGCGGGTCGTCGGCACCAAGGGCTATTCGAACTTCGACGGAACCATCTGCAACCACAAGGGCAGCCAGATCTGGAAGTACGACGGCCCCAGCCCCAACCCTTACGTCCGCGAGCACGCCGACCTGGTCGCCGGCATCCGCGCCGGCAAGCCGCTCAACGAAGGCAAGCGTGTGGCCGAGAGCACCCTTACGGCCATCGCCGGGCGAATGAGCGCCTATACCGGAAGGGCGCTGAAGCTGGACTGGGCGCTCAAGAGCTCCAAGCTCGACCTGCTGCCCAAGAACCTGGCGTTTGGCCCGCTGCCGGTCGAGCCGGTCTGCATGCCGGGCAAGACGGAACTGGTTTGAGTGCGCCAAAGGGCGAGTGATGGATTATCGATAACCTGGAATCGAAAAGGAAAGCGGCAATGGGCAATCAGAACATAAACGGCAAGCAGGGAATCACGGCGGCCTCGGCCTTTGCGGGCATGGCCATCGCCGGCGCGTCGGTGAACATGGCAAGCGGGCAGGGCACGGACCGCGTGCGCATCGGCCTGATCGGCTGCGGCGGACGGGGAACCGGCGCCGTCGGCGACGCGATGTCGGCCGACCCGACCGTAACGATCTACGGCGTGGCTGACCTGTTCGAGTCGCCGGCCAAGGGCGCGGCGGACAGGTTCGCCAAGCAGTTCAAGGACCGCTGCCAGATCAAGCCGGACAACGTCTTCTGGGGCTTCGACGCCTATCGCAAACTGGCGGCGATGGACCTGGACTACGTCGTCATGGCCACCCCGCCGGTATTCCGCCCGTACCACCTGCGGGCGTGCATCGAGGCCGGCAAGAGCGTGTTCATGGAAAAGCCCGTCGCCGTGGACCCCGCCGGGGCGCGCTCGGTGATCGCCTCGGCCAGGCTCGCCGATGAGAAGGGCCTGTGCATCACCTGCGGCACCCAGCGCCGCCACGCCTCGGACTACAAGGCCACCATGGAGCAGATCCACCAGGGCGCCATCGGCGAGCTTGTCGGCGGACAGTGCTACTGGAACGGCGGCGGGATCTGGTACCGCGACGTGGTCGACGGCATGAGCGAGCTTGAGTGGCAGTGCCACAACTGGTATCACTTCACCTGGCTGTCCGGCGACCAGCTCGTCGAGCAGCACGTCCACAACATCGACATCATGAACTGGTGCTTCGGCGGCCCGCCCGTGAAGTTCCTGGCGATGGGCGGCCGGCAGACCAGAGACTACTCCAAGCAGGCCCGCGAGGCGGCCATCAAACTCAACGGCGACGACAAGAAGGCAAAACAGTACGAGGGCGACATCTTCTGCCACGTCGGCACGGAGATGACCTACCCCAACGGCGCCCGCGTGCTGAGCATGGGCCGGCACGCACCCAAGAGCACCGGGCGAGTCAGCGAACGAATCGTCGGCGACAAGGGCAGCAGCGACTGCTGCAACTCCATCGTGGACCACAAGGGCGAAAAAATCTGGTCCTTCAACGGCAGGGGAACCGAGGGACGCACCGAGGAGCACGCCGTCCTCATCGAGGGCATGAAGAACAAGAAGCCCGTCAACGAGGGCAGGCGAATCGCCGAAAGCACCCTGACTGCCATCGGCTGCCGAATGAGCGCCTTCACCGGCCGGGAAATATCGTGGGACTGGCTGCTGAACTCCTCTAAACTCGACTACCTCCCGCCGGAAATCGAAAAACAACTCAAGCCCGGCCCGGGAATCTTCCACGAGATAGCCGTCCCAGGCCAGACCAAGCTGATCTGACAAGCCGGAGAACGCCTTACGGCGTCACTACGAACGCTCCGCGTGCGCCGCTTGGCTGGCACCGTGATTCGAAAGAGCCTCTGGCGTTTGTAGTGCGCCCGTCCCCAACGGGGCAGGCAGGGCATGTCCGAGAAGAAGCAGCCGCAAAGAGCAAAGAGAGTACGAGAGAACATTAGAGAGCATAAAACCAAAGCGCCGGCCGGGAGCGCCCAACAACACCCCGGCCGGCGCTTTCTTGCGCATGGCCCTCAAAGGTCGCCGGGCGATATGCCGCCACGACGGGCATTGCGGCACCGAGCCGGGGAGGGCGCAGGGACGGCAGGGGACGGCCGAGCAGGGACTCAATTCTTTATGGTGCCCCCGGATTGACTGGCCCAGTTCCTGGCCTGCCGCTCGCGAGATTCCGGCCCCGCGATTTCTTGCTGATGGACCTATTGCCGGGTAGAATCAACACTGAACGTAGGAACTACGGATGGAGAATTTCGAGCAGATGATCGCTGAGGACCAAGAAACAAAACGATTGATTTACCTCACGGATGGCAACATCGAAAATAGCCATATTCCCGTAAAGGGACTCCGCAGTTTCCTGCCGAACGACTGCTTTGGTGCCTCCACGAAACGCTCAGGGCTTACAGGCAAACCAATTCGGATAGAAGTCGATGGGTTTGATAGAGTTGTCGAGACCGACATCGCGTCTGACGCAAAGACAGGAAAGCCACGTGGGCATTTCCGCGCTCGCGGGTGGGTGAAGGAATTCTTCCGACGGCAAAGCGTGCGATCGGGAGACGTGCTGGAGTT
>CAYOBS010000429.1:0-2689 GCA_964402305.1 uncultured Planctomycetaceae bacterium
AACTGCTGGGCCGCCATAAGGGCCGAGCCGTATCGGGCCCAGATATCCGGCGTGGCCTGGCCGCTTTCGGCAGCGCGGCCGAACTGCTCCAGCGCCCCTGGCCCTCCGCGAGCCTCGATTAGTTCGCCCTTTAGGCACAGGCCCTCGGCCGACTGCGGCGCGAGCTTCAACAGGGCGTTGATCGTTTTCTCGGCGTCGTCGAGCCTGCCCAGCCGCAGCAGCGCCTTGGCCAGCACCGGCCTGACAAGCACGTCGTGCTGGTCGGCAAGTTGAACGAACCGCTTGCCCAGTTCGGCGGCCTGCTCGTAGCTTACCTGCCGCTCGGCGAGGCTGGCGGCGCCCCCGCGCGGGTCGATGGCATCGGCGGCGGCGATGATCTCCTCCATCTTGCGCCGGGCCTGCTCGCCGCGCGACGGGCTTGTCTCCATGGGCGCGGGCGGGGGCGGCGGACCCAGCGGATCCCACACGACAACGTAAAGAGTCGCGGCAATCACCGCGGCCGTCGCGGCCAGCAGAATGCCCGTCATCCGCCGCCGCCGCGCCGGCCGGGCGGACTGCCCCGCCTGGCCCGACTGGCTGAACTTGCCGGCCTTGCCGGACTGGCGGGACGAGGATTTTTGGCACTGGTTCTGGTTCTGATTCTGATTTGGCTTCGTCCGGCTCATGTTACCGCCCCCGCCCCCGCCCCTGCCCGCCGGCCGGGCCAAGCAGTTGCTCGATCACGGCCGGAATGTCGTCACATCGCATCAGGGCCTCGCCGACCAGCACGCCGCGGACGCCGCCCGCCTTGAGGCGCTCGACGTCCTGCCGCGTCCTGATGCCCGACTCGCTGATGATCGCCACACCCTCGCCGGCCAGCGGCGCCAGCCGCAACGTCGTGGCTATGTCAACCTGGAACGTGGCCAGGTCGCGGTTGTTGATGCCCAGCAGGCTGTAGGCGCGGTGCGGAAAGCCCACCATCGACCGCACCGCCAGCAGTTCATCGGCGTCATGGACCTCCAGCAGGACCGTCAGCTTGAGCTCGGCCGAGAGGATCATCAAGTCCGCAAGCCGGCCCAGCGGCAGGGCCGCGGCGATCAGCAGGATCGCGTCGGCGCCGGCGGCCCGGGACTCGTAGACCTGGGCTTCATCAATGATGAAGTCCTTCCGCAGCACCGGCAAGGCGACCGCCTCGCGCACCGCCCGCAGGTCCTCCAGGCTGCCCTGGAAGTACTGCCGGTCGGTCAGCACGCTGATGGCCGAGGCGCCGCCGGCCTCGTACTGCCGGGCAATCGCGACGGGGTCGAAATCCGCCCTGATGACGCCGGCCGAGGGACTTGCCTTCTTGACTTCGGCGATAACATTCACCAGCCTCGCGGGCGGGCCCGTCACGGCGGCGAAGAAGTTCCGCACGGGCGGCCCGGCGGCGGCGGCGGCCCGCAAGTCCGCCATTGACCGTCGGTTTCGAAGGTCGGCGATCTCTTTCCGCTTGGTTTCGAGGATCATCTGCAATATATTGTGCGGCATTGTCTTATCCGCTTTTGCCCCGTCCGCAACCGGCGGCCGAGGCTTTTTAGCTTTTGGGCCACGGTAACCGGACGCACTTGAAGATGTCAAACGCATTGTATTTGGCCTGGTCGGGCGTGCTTGGGCAGCAGGCCGGCGCCCAGCGCCTGGCCGCGGCGACCCAGCCTGGCAGCGCCCCAGCCGACGCCGGCGGCCTTAGCCCGGCCATGATGGTCCTGGTGGCAATCGGCTCTTGCGTGCTGGCAGTGTGGATTATCCGCTGCTTGGCCCGCCCCGGCCGGCTGCGAATGCGCAACACCCCCGGCAGGCCAAACAGCCTGACTATCGTGCATATCATTGTAGTTGCGCTGCTTATGATACTTGCATTAAACTTGGCCGCCGGCTTGCTGCGCCAACTGCTGCCGGGCCAACCAACCACCCAGCCAACCCAGCCAGCCACACAGGCGGCCACCCAGCAGGATGAGGGGTTCTTCAAAGCGCGCCTGGAGATCGCCTCCGGGGCCGTTGGGTTTGTGGTCTGGCTGGCCACGAGCCTGGCGGTCGCAGCCGGGACGTTCCGACACGGCCTGTCCCGCGGGCTGGGCCTTTCGCTGCGGCACTGGATTTGCGACCTCTGCCGGGCGATTATCGGCTACCTTGCCGTGGCGCCGCTTTGGGTAGGATTGGCGATATTGTTCGCGTATGTCTTTGATTTGCTGAATATTCCGGCCAGAATCCATCCCGCGTTGCAATACCTGAGCGCCTTTACGCCGCCGTGGCGGCTCCTGGCGGTATTTGAGGCGGTTATTCTTGCTCCGCTGGCGGAGGAGGTGTTCTTTCGGGGACTTGTTCAGTCGTTCTTTCGGCGGGTGTTCCATTCGCCTCATCTGGCCATCCTGCTGGCGTCGGCGATTTTCGCGGGCATTCACACCAATGAGCCCCAGGCCATCCCAAGCCTCTTCGCCCTGGCGTTG
Source organism: uncultured Planctomycetaceae bacterium (assembly GCA_964402305.1). Classification (GTDB taxonomy): domain Bacteria; phylum Planctomycetota; class Phycisphaerae; order SM23-33; family SM23-33; genus JAUWQU01. Next base: position 2,460 of record CAYOBS010000429.1, read on the forward strand.
GCACTGGGCTACAACTACGAGCGCACAGGGCGGCTCACGGTGCCAATACTCATCCACGCGATATTCAATGCCGTGAACCTGGCGATGTGGAAGGGGTAGGGCTGCCTGCCAAATGCCAACAACTGCCAAGAACTGGTGAGAACTACTAGAAACTGCTAATACGGATCCCAGTTAGATCTCGTGCCCGCGCGACCAGCCCACAGCCCACGCAATTATTGCGTGGGCCTTAT
>CAYOBS010000430.1:0-2685 GCA_964402305.1 uncultured Planctomycetaceae bacterium
GACCTTATCTTCATGCCATTCGTTAGCGTCGCTATTTACCCCGATTTCGGCGGTCACCCGCCGAATTGGAATGGAACGTGCCGTCGGGCCGATATAATGTGTCGAAGGATGACATCGGCAAGGTAACCATCCATGAGCCCAAGCGCAACGTTTAGATCGGGCGTCGCGATGTTGCCGCCCTTAGTCGTGTTTCTCGCCGGCTGTGCGGGCATTGTGACCAGCGAGGAACGACTGGCCCGGCGGGAAGTGCAAGGCGTGGGCAATGTCTATCACGGCAAAGGCTCTGTCTTGGGGTCGCCGCTGCTGGAGACGCAATCCCCGCTCCGCGACCTGCTCCTGTTCTCCCTCCTGCGCAATCCGCGTGCCGAAGCGGCATTCCATGAATGGCGGGCGGCCGTGGAGGAGATCACCATCGCCCGGTCCCTCCCGGACCCGATGCTGAGTTTCGGTCTGGAGATTTCGCGGGGGATCGAGGCGTTGACGCCGGCGCTGATGACCGATCCGATGAACAGTTGGCCGGGGCCTGGCAAGCTGCCTCTGCGTGCCGAAGCGGCCTGCCGGCGGGCATTGGTGAAACGCGCGGTATTCGAACGGGAGTTGCTGGGTGGGGCCTTTGCCGTAAAGCAGAGCTACTATCAGCTTTGGGTTGTGGATGAGCAGCTTCGCTGGACGAAAGACGCCCTGACGGTCGTCGAGGAGATGGAGCGGCTGGCCCGAGAGCGTCTGGCCGTTGGCAAGGTGACGCAACAAGACGTGCTGCGCGCTCAGATGGAACGGGACAAGATCAGGAACGACCTGGTGAACATGGAGGACTCCCGGCGCCCCATCATTGCCCGGCTTCGTTCTGCCTTGGGCTTGGGCCCCGATGAGTCTTTGCCGGCAATCCAGGCCCGCTTAGGCGAGGAACCCGCCGCACTCACGGAGGAGGGGCTTATGGAGCAGGCGTTCGTGAGGAACCCGCGGCTGAAGGAGATGCGCGCGGAAGTGGAGCAGGCGGTGTCGCTGTTCCAACTGGCCGGGAAAAGCACTGTCCCCGACTTTGCGTTCGGGGTGGGGGCGAACCTCATGGCAAACCCGGTGCCGATCATGCCGTCGGTGGGGATTACGTTGCCGATCTGGCGCGACAAGATCGCCGCCGAGATCGCGGCAGGCCGGGCCGGGCTGGACGCCAGGCGGGCATCGCTGTCGGCTGAGACGCTCGACTTGACGGTTCAGTTCGCCGAAGCGGCGTTCTTCTGGCGCGAGGCCGACCGGAACGTCCGATTGTATTCGGAGCGGCTGTTGCCCAAGGCCAAAGCGGCTTTGGAATCCGCCCAGGCGGATGATCGACTGGTGGCGGCGGGCGATTGACAAGGAGAATCCATAAGGCGTTCCCAGATTTCCTACCGCCACCGCGCCATGTCTCGACTCTACCAGAGTTTGGCGCGAAACCGCATGACAAAGAAATATAATTATGGGCAAGAATTTCAACCAAGGTCGGAATGCAATCGCCAATAAAGCTGAGTGCGACATGCCAGTCCAATCTGCGGCCGCAATCCCGGACTACCTCATGAACATCGCCGATCTTGTCAACCGCTTCCGCGCCCACATCAAGGCATACAAGTCCAAGGAGACCAAGGAAGCTGAAATCCGCCAACAGTTCATTGATCCGTTCTGGCGGGCGCTGGGCTGGGACGTGGGCGACACCAAGGGCGTCGGGCCGTCGGAGTCTGAAGTTATTATTGAGAAAAACGTCGAGACGGCGGAGCTTGGCGGACTACGCAGCCGCCGGCCCGACTACCTCTTCCGACTCGGCGGCTTTCCCCGTTTTATCGTCGAAGCCAAGAAGCCAATCATCGACATTGACGACGATAAGGATGCGATTTTTCAGGCCAAGCAGTACGCCTGGAACAGCACGATCCCCTTCGCAGTCCTCACTGACTTCGAACAGTTCCGCCTCTACGACACCACGCTGATGCCGATCCTGAACGATCCGCGCCGCGGCTTGGTCAAGGAGTTTTCGCTCGATTACGACAAGTACGAATCGCAGTGGGACGCCATCACCGGTACCTTCGGGCGCGTGGCTGTCGAGCGTGGCTCGCTTGAAAGCCTACTCGCGGGCATTAAGAAGGTCCGCCCCGGCAAGCGTATCCGTACCGTTGACCGAATGCTCATTGACCTCAAGGGCGGGGAGCCGGTCGATCAGGTATTCCTGGAATATCTAGACACACACCGCCGTCACTTCGCCGCCGCCATCTACCGCGAGAACAGGGCCGCATTTCCCGATGCCGACACGCTCCACGGCGCCGCAAAGCTCACAGAGGCAGTGCAGCGTATCATGGACCGCCTTGTGTTCATGCGCGTCATCGAAGACAGAGGCATTGTGCCCTTCGGCGTGCTGCGGGACATGCTCCAACGCATCGGGAGCGAAGGGGGGGAGTTTTACTCGGCGCTATGTGCCGCCTTCCTCGAATACAACACCAAATATAACGGGTACATCTTCAAGCCCAACTTCTCCGACGAGCTGACCGTCGATGGTTCCGTTCTGGCCGACTTCACGCGGACGCTCTACCCCCCCGACGGCCCGTGGGACTTCGCCGCCATTGGCGATGATATCCTCGGCACTGTCTACGAGCGATTCCTGGGCAACACCATCGTCGTGCGGCGCGGGCAGGCGTCGGTCAAAGAGAAACTGGAGGTCCGCCA
>CAYOBS010000431.1:0-2660 GCA_964402305.1 uncultured Planctomycetaceae bacterium
CATGAATGTTTCTTGTCAAAAAAACAAGATGTTACAGGTTTGCAGTGCAGAGGAAAAGCGAAGAGAAGAAGAAACATCAGGTTCTTCTTCCGTTGACTTGTCTTCTCTGCGTGCTCTGCGTTGAGAATGTCTTTGAGCAAGGAGCGATTGATGGTACCGAACAACCTGGCCTACACCGAGGAGCACGAGTGGGTCCGAATCGAGGGCAAGACCGGCACTGTCGGCATAACCGACCACGCCCAGCACGCCCTGGGCGACCTGACGTTCATCGAACTGCCCCAGATCGGGCGGCAACTGTCGCGGGGCGACGAGGCATGCGCGATCGAGTCGTCCAAGGCGGCCGCGAGCATATACTCGCCCGTCGGCGGCAAAGTTGTCGAGGTCAACGGCGCCCTCGAGGACGACCCCGGCCTGGTGAACTCCGACTGCTACTCCAAGGGCTGGTTCTACAAGGTCGAGCTTTCCGACCCGGCCGAAGCCGAGGCGCTGCTCAAGCCCGCCGCCTACGAGAAGCTGCTGGGCGAAGGGGAAAACTGATGCCTTTCATCGCAAACACGCCCGCCCAGCAGAAGCAGATGCTCGATGCCATCGGCGCCGGGAGCATCGACGACCTGTTCGCCGACATCCCGCCGGGGCTGCTCTGCGGCGAGCTTGACATCCAGCCAGGCATGACCGAACAGGAGGTCCGCCGCCGCATAACCATCCTGGCCGACAAGAACCTCACCGGGCAAACAAGCTTCCTCGGCGGCGGGTTCTACGACCATTTCATCCCGGCCGCTCTCGAGGCGATAATCTCCCGAAGCGAGTTCTACACCGCGTACACTCCCTACCAGCCGGAAATCTCCCAGGGCACGCTCCAGGCGATTTACGAGTTCCAGTCGGCCATCTGCCGCCTGACGGACATGGAAGTCGCCAACGCCTCGCTCTACGACGGCGGCACGGCGGTGTACGAGGCGATCATGATGGCGCTTCGCATCACCCGCCGCCGGCACGTGATAGTCGACGACTCGGTGAACCCGATCTACCGCAAGATGGTCCGCTCGTACACGAGCAACCTGGGGATCGACCTGGTCGAAACCGCCAGCCGCGAGGGCCTGCCGGACCGCGAGGCGATCGCGGCTCGCCTCAGCGACGACACAGCCGCGGTCATCGTCCAGACGCCGAACTTTTTTGGCTGCATCGACGACGTTTCGGACCTGGCCGAGATGGTCCACGCCCGCGGCGGGCTGCTGATCGTCTCGGGCTACCCCATCGCAATGGCGCTGCTCAAGCCGCCCGGACAGATGGGCGCCGACATCGTCGTCGGCGAGGGCCAGAGTCTCGGAATGCCCGTTTCATTCGGCGGGCCGTACCTCGGCTTCATGGCTGCGCGAATGGAGCACGTGCGCAAGATGCCAGGCCGAATCGCCGGCCGAACGCTCGACGCCCTCGGCCGGGAGGGCTTCGTGCTGACGCTCCAGGCCCGCGAGCAGCACATCAGACGCGAGAAGGCCACCAGCAACATCTGCACCAACGAGGGCCTTTGCGCCCTGACGGCCCTGGTCTACATGAGCCTCATGGGCAAGGGCGGCCTGCGCGAGGTGGCGCAGGTCTGCGCCGACCGCGGCGACTACGCGCGCCAGCGGCTGCTGGGCGTGCCCGGCGTCACCATGCGGTTCCCAAAACGGTGGTACTTCAACGAGTTCGTCGTCAGCCTGCCGGTGGCGGCCGACAAGGTCATCCGAAGCCTCTTCACTCGCGGTATCGCCGCCGGGTTCCCGATGGGGCGCTACTGGCCGGAAATGAACAACTGCCTGCTGGTGGCGGTTACGGAAAAGCGGACGAAGGAAGACATCGACTTCCTCGCACACGCCCTGGAGGTGATCCTGTGAAGACGATCTTCGACAAATCCGTACACGGGCGACGGGCGGTGCGGGTGGTCCAGTCGGGCGTCGATACGCCCATGCCGATCAAGGCCCAACTGCTGCGCAAAGAGCCGCCCGAACTGCCGGAACTCAGCGAGCTGGATGTGGTCCGGCACTTCACCGCGCTTAGCCGCAAGAACTTCGGCGTGGACACGGGCTTATACCCGCTCGGCTCGTGTACGATGAAGTACAACCCCAAGGCCACCGAACGCGTCGCGCACTACCCCGGCTTCGCGTACCTCCACCCGCTGGTTCCGCAGCTTCCCGGCGGGGAAATGATGGTCCAGGGCGCCCTTGCGGTGCTCTACGAGATGGACCGCCTGCTGTCGGAGATTTGCGGCATGTCGGCCTTCACGATGCAGCCGCTGGCCGGGGCGCACGGCGAGCTGACCGGCGTGATGATCGTCGCCGCCTACCACCGGCAGCGCGGCAACAGCAAGACCACCATCCTCATCCCCGACAGCGGCCACGGCACGAACCCCGCAAGCGCGGCAATCGCCGGATACGAAGTACGGACCGTCCCGTCGGACGCAAACGGTCTGACGGACATCGAGGAACTGAAGACCCTCCACGAGGAGATGGCGGTTTTTGAGCAGAAAATCCGGGACCTTCAGAAGGAGGACCAGGCTTACGCCGAAGAGGAGTCCGCCGCGGAGGAGCTGAAAATCAGGATCCAGGACCTGAAGAGCCGGATCGCCGGCAACCTGCCCCCTGAGGCGCTCCAGGCGGGGAAAACGGCCCCCGGGAGCGCGGGCG
>CAYOBS010000432.1:0-2650 GCA_964402305.1 uncultured Planctomycetaceae bacterium
CATGATGGGCTACCTGGCCGCGGTTGACAGCTTCGACGCCCCGGCGCTGCGAAAGGCGATTGCATTTGGCACCGTCACCGCCAGCATCGAGTTGGAAGACTTCTCGCTCAACCGGTTCCTGACGACCACCCGGGCCGACATCGACGCACGCCTGGCCCAGTACAAGGAATTGACGACGTTCTGAATCTGTAAGGATTCATGGTTATGGAGACACTACAATGAGGCCGCCGGAGACAACCGATGGCGATTCGCACCTTTTTGGCACTGGACCTGGATGCGCCGGTTCGGCGGGCCATAGCCGACGCGGCCGCGGGACTGCCCGCCGGCGGGGCGAAGGTCCGATGGGTTGAGCCGCAAAACCTGCACCTCACGATGAAGTTCCTGGGCGATGTGCCGGATGCGGACGTGGTGAACATTTGCCGGGCCGTCGAGGCCGTGGCCGGCGGGCTTGATCCGCCGGCGTTCGACGTGGCCGGCCTGGAGTGCAACCCGGACCGCGGGCCGGTGAAGATGATCTGGGCCGGCGTCCGCGACCCAAGCGGCAAGCTGGCTGAGGCCTTCGGCGAACTGGAAGCGGCCCTGGAAGTGTTGGGCTTCGACGTCGAGCGGCGGGCGTTTCGCCCGCACATAACCGTCGGGCGCGTCCGCTACTGCCCGAACCCCGCCGCTCTAAGGCAGGCTGCGGCCCGGCTGGGCGATGAGGAGTTCGGCGAGCAGAACGCAGGTGAGATAGTGGTTTACAGCAGCCAGCTCGCCAGGGACGGGCCGATTTACGCCGCCATGGCGCACTGCCGGCTTGGTCAGTAGCGTGGGCATCTTGCCCATGAGTCGCAGGGCCATCTTGGCCCTGCTCCGTGTTACGCCACGGGCAGGATGCCCGTGCTACCGCCAAAATGCCCGCGCCGCGTCTGAGGTTTTTTTACTGTTTTTCACGGTTTTTCATTTTTCCATGTTGCGGCACTCAAACACGGTCCGTACGTTATTCAATCAGCGGCCCGAGTCCTGAAAGAAGTTGAAGGTATTTGGAAAAAGTTCCGGCCGCGGGGATGCCGGCGGATATCCTGGCGGCCTGGCCGCACCCGCACGGCGTACCATGCAGGTGGGTTCTTTCAAGGAGATGGACAGATGGCCAAGGCCACCAAGTCGGCAGTGAAGAAGGCTGGTTCGGACGGTTCGGACGCGGCGGAGGCGCCGGCGGCATCGGCGCAGGCGGCGTGCGCGGCGCCGGCGATCAACGAGCGGCGCGACAAGGCCCTCGACGCGGCGCTCAAGCAGATCGAGAAAAACTACGGCGTCGGCAGCATCATGCGGCTGGCCGAGGACCAGGTCGTCCGCGTCAAGGGCATCTCCACGGGGGCGCTGAGCCTGGATATCGCCCTTGGCGGCCAGGGGATTCCGTGCGGGCGGATATGCGAGCTGTTCGGGCCTGAAGGATCGGGCAAGACGACGGTTGCCCTTCACGTGATCGCAAGCGCTCAAAAGGCCGGCGGCGTCGGGGCCTTCATCGACGCCGAGCACGCCATGGACCCCACCTGGGCCCGTAAGCTCGGCGTTGACCTTCAGAACCTGCTGGTAAGCCAGCCGGACACCGGCGAGCAGGCGCTGGAAATCTGCGAGATGCTCGTCCGCTCCAACGCGGTGGACGTGGTGGTGGTGGACTCGGTGGCCGCGCTGATACCGCGGGCGGAGATCGAGGGCGAGATGGGCGACTCGCACATGGGCCTCCAGGCCAGGCTGATGAGCCAGGCAATGCGGAAGCTCGTCGGGGCGATATGCAAGAGCCGCACGAGCGTGATCTTCATCAACCAGATCCGCATGAAGATCGGCGTCATGTTCGGCAACCCGGAGACCACGCCCGGCGGCAACGCCCTGAAGTTCTACAGTTCCGTCCGCATCGACGTGCGGCGCGTCAGCACGCTCAAGGAAGGCGAGGAGGCCGTCGGCAACCGCATCCGCGCGCGCGTCGTGAAAAACAAGATCGCGCCCCCGTACATGAAGGCTGAGTTCGACATCACCTTCGACGGCGGCATCAACACCCTCGGCGACCTGGTGGACCTTGCGGCCGAGTCCGACATCATCGTCAAACAGGGCGCCTGGTACAGCTTTGGCGACACCCGCCTGGGCCAGGGCCGCAACAACGCCGTGGCGTTCCTTAAGGACAACGCCGACCTCCAGGGAGAAGTCCGCAAGGCCGTGATCGCCAAGCTCGCCCCGCACCTGGTGCCCGCGCCGAAGAAGGAGTAGCCGCGGGCCGCCAATGGCGGCCCTTATTGCGGATTGTTGATTGCGGATTGCGGATTGCGGATTGTCCCGGCGCGCCGGGACCGCTTTGGCTTGGTCGCCGCAAAACCAAGCTGGTCGATATCCCCCGTAACTGAGGCATTACCTGAAACAGACCGTTGCCATTTCGGACGAGATGATGTTTTTGGTATCCATGTAATCTCTTAATCCATGTAATCCCCATCTCGCTTCTTCTTCCTTTTCTTCTTCTTCTCTTCATGCTTTTCCTCTGCGTCCTCTGCACTGCAAACCTGTAACATCTTGTTTTTTTGACAAGAAACATTCATGCGCTTCGCGTAAGCGGCGACTAGTGCCTTGGTTGCGGCCGAAGGCTGCGCCAGGTTCTCTGCACTGCTAACCGTACATTTCT
>CAYOBS010000433.1:0-2649 GCA_964402305.1 uncultured Planctomycetaceae bacterium
GCTTTCTGGCGGGGATCCTTATACATCAGCACGTTGTCGTACCTGTACGTCCCGGCCGGCCAGTATGTGTAGACCTGAATCTGGAGCCATTGGACATCCGCGGGCAGGCCGCCTCGGGGCGGAAATGGCGCGGCCAGGTGGTTCCACTTGCCATCCTGGCCGCGACAGTTGAGATACCAGCGGTAGCATTCGCGGAGGAAGGCCTTGGGGTCCTTTTTCGCGGCCTCGGCGACGAGCTTCTTACGCTCGGCCTGCGGCAGGGCGGCAAACTGCTCGGGCGTCATGTTCAATGCGGCCAGGGCGCCCTCTGGCAGGCCGTCGAGTGCGAAGTCGGTGGCCTTGAAGCCCTTGACGAATACCTTGCCGTCCGGGCGGTCGAAGTCGGCCAGGAGCCAGTACCGCTGGCCGGGGGTTGCCTTGATCCAGTCACTCTTGAAGTGTACGCCCTCGTAGCCGCCGAGGCAACTGTAGCCGGTCTCGGTGGCGATCTTCGGCGGGTTGGCGGGGCTGGCCCTGCCCATGCGGATGGCGCGGATGTAGTCGATGTACGGCGCGCGGGCAAGATCCGTGCGGATGCGGAGGATCGTGCCGCGACCGGCCGGGCCGGACTCCAGGAAGCTCGCGGCGTTGTCGGGCGCCTGCCAGCCGGCGTGGCCCGGCTGGTCGAACGCGCCGTTGACGTTCACCGGCTCGCCAAGCTCGGCCGCCGGCGGCTCAGGCTCGTCGCCGTACTGCGGCGGGACCCACTCAGCCGCTCCCGTGACGGCCTCGACGGCGGCCTTGCTTATCACCGCCTCGGGCCGCTCGGTGTTGTCCGACAGGTCCTTCCGCCAGGTCTTGTGCTCGGCCCCCGGCCGAAGGTCCACGCAGGCCAGCTCCAACCGGACGCGGGGGCCGTCCTTGACGACAGTGCCGTACACGGCCACCTCGATGGCCAGACGCTTGGTCATCATCTCGACGACCTTTTTGCTCTCGGTGCTTGCAGGCAGGGCGGGTGCGAACTCAGCCGTGGTCAACTGGTCCATCACGTCGAATTGCTCGTGGCGCGCCAGGCGCATGCGGACGGCGTTGGCGAGCTTCTTGCCGTACTCGGCGTCGGCGGGGCAGGTGAAGTCGAAGACGCACGCGGCGACCTTGGCGGGCGCGGTGGCGGCGGGCTTGGCGGCGGTCGGTTGGGCTTGACCAGCATCGCCCGCGGCGCAGAGGCCTGCGGCCAGTGCGGCAAGCAGTATCGCGACGGCGGCGGCACGAATCGTCATGATCGCAACTCCGTGATATGCATGGGTCAGCCTCAACCGCACGAATTGTACCCGATACACCCGCCGGCGAAAAGGTCTTGAGCCCCCATTCGTGAGGGGCTTCATCTGTGACGGACGTCGCGAGAACGCGGCAGCCCTTGGAGTGCGGCGTCAAGCTCGAAGAGCGCCCACGCCGCTTTGGATCGAAGGCGGGCATGCTGCGAAACTCGGGGGGAATCGAAAGCGGCGAGGGCGCCCTGCTCCGCCCCTCCTTCGCCAAGGCGACGGAGGGCTACGCAGGACTTGTCGCCGCACTCCAAAGGGCAGTGCCTTCGCCGATGAATTCTAAAGCTTCGGTAGGTCCAGCCTCGCCGGAGCGATGATCTTGCCGGGCTCCAACTTCCTTCCCGCCTGGCGCGCTTGCCGGCCTGGCGGCGGGGCCGGCCCCCGCTGGCAGTGCGTAGACTTCCACTTCCGTGTAGCGATTGAGGTCGTCGCCGGTGTTGCCGTTGGAGTACAGCCGGACATAGCGGGCCTTGACGCCTTTGGCTGGTAACAACAGGCCTTCGTTGGTTTCAAAATATCCCCAGTCCTCGCCGATTCCCATGCCGGCGGAATTGTCGTGGTCGTTGTTGAACAGTGTGCGGACGTTCGTGATGAAGTCCTTGTCGTCGGAGACCTGGATTATCACGTCGTAATAAACCATGGGCTGGTGGTGATCGTGCCAGAGCAGGAGCGCATGAATCGCCAGTGGAGATCCCAGGTCGACCTGCACCCACTGCACGCCGGGGCCAAGTTCCACGTAGGCGTCTCCGACGGCTTCCTTGGACCCGTTGGTGATCAGGTCCAGCGTGCCGAAGACAGGCTCCATGTCACTGGCCGTCACGGGCCTCTTGAAGGCGACGTTCTTGGCGCCCTTGGGTGCCAGGAACGGATCGCGCGGCTTGGCGGGACCCTCGGTGATCTTGACGTGGGTGCCTGGCGGCAGGTTCTCGAGCGTGCCGATGAAGCACGGCTTGGGCAGCTCGAGCGGGATAGGCTCAAGGTTGCCCGTGGCAGCGGCCGCGTTGGCGTCCGTCTTGGGCGCATCGGCCGGGGCAGTTGTCGCGGTTGCGGGTGGGATAGCCTTTGCCAAGACGCCGGCCCCGGCGGCTGTGGCCTCGGCCTTGCGCGTTTGCGTGTCGGTCCCGGCCGTCAGGGCCGCGACGAGCAGAACGGTCATTCCCAAAATTCCCAGTCTGGTTAGTGCGGCGGTCATCGTTTGATTCTCCTGATAAGGGCCTTTTCCAATCCGAATTGCCGCGGCGCCTGCCGCCTGGCGTTGTCTCTTACCGTCTTGACGTTTGTGGGCTGGCTTTCTTACTGGACTTTTGCATTCTTTATTTTTGTAAGCCATTTATGGGCATTTTGA
>CAYOBS010000434.1:0-2620 GCA_964402305.1 uncultured Planctomycetaceae bacterium
CGTGGGCCCCCGGCCAAACGTCTTGCCGGTGAGCTTCTCGAGCTTGGCGATGTTCGCGTCGATCTGCCCGTCGAGTTGGGGCGGGCACTTTCGCCCGAGCTTGTAGAACAGGTCGCAAGTCTCGGTGGTGATCGTAAAGCCGGGGGGCACGGGCAGGCCCAGCAAGCACATCTCGGCCAGGTTGGCGCCCTTGCCGCCCAGAAGCTTCTTCATCGAGCCATCGCCTTCGGACTGGGCGCCGCCAAAGAAATACACGTACTTGGTCTTCTTAGCCATCGCGATACTCTCCGTCTTTCTGTTAAGAATCTGTTGACATCTTTTAACAAAAACTCAAAAACTCGCCGGACTGCTGCCGCGGGGATCGCCGGTGCGGGGGAATCGCTAAACGCCGGGCCACTCCGCGATTCCACCATCCTGAATCCATACCGGGGAAAAAACGGAAAACAGGGCAAGCAGTGTATACGCGGACCGCCCCGGTGTCAATGCAGTTGAGGGCTTTTCGGTTGCGGGTTGGGGTTCGAGGGGTTGGCGGATTCGGGCGAGGGCTTCTGCCGCAAAGGATTGTCCACCGGAATCCTAAAGATTCACCTTGCCTTGCGCCGACATTGGGTGTATACATAATATAGACAGGCGATGAGATGAAGATCATCAAGCGAGCGACCTTGGCGGCGTACTGGCAGCGGAATCCACAAGCCGAAAGCGGCCTGCTCTATTGGCACAAGCTGGCAAAGAAGTCCCGGTGGACCTGCCTTCAAGACGTGCGGGCGACATTCCCCCACGCCGACGCCGTTGAGGTCAGTAGCGGGCGAAGAGTGGTTGTGTTCAACATCGCCGGCAACAAGTACCGGCTGATAACGGCAATACATTACAACCGCCAACTGGCCTTTACGCTGATGGTCCTTACGCACGCGGAGTATGACCGAGGAAAGTGGAAGGAAGTGCTATGAGAAAGGCATCGACAAAACATGATTTCCGGCGGCTGCCCAAGGCCTACGCCGACCTTGTGGCCCTGCTCCCGCCGCGGCCGATTCACGATGACGTTGACCTTGCCAACACGACGGAAATGATCGATCGTCTGGCCGGCTTCAAGCTCAGCGCGGATCAGGAGGACTACCTGGAGGCGATTTCGACGTTTGTCGAAGCCTATGAAGCCGAGCGATTCCCGATCGATGATTCCAGGATTACCCCGCTGGATGCTCTCAAAGCGCTGCTGGCGGAACATGAAATGACGGCTTCGGACCTTGGCCGGCTGCTGGGCAACAGAACGCTGGGCGCGGCGATCCTTGCCGGCCGGCGAGGTTTGAGCAAGACGCACATCGTGAAACTGGCAGAGCATTTCAAGGTTGAGCCAGGGCTTTTCCTTTGAGGCCCCATCCGCTGCTGACTAGTCGGCCTTTTGTAGTTCCATCACAACTACGTCGAACGGCTGAAGGGTCAGGGCAATGGGTTGCCCGATGCCCAACGCCCCGGCCGGAAGTTGCCGCTCCCGGGGATAGATCGCCTTGAGCTTCATCGCGTCTTTAACACCCTCGGGCAGCTCGAGCGCCGCTTTCGGCGTGATGTTGAACTCTTGCGGCTTGTCGGAGGGGTTGCGGAGTGTCAGGATGCCCTTGTCCGGCCGCCACGACGCCCAGCCGTACACCTCGGCCTTGCCCGGGTCGCCGCCGATCCAATGGGTGTCGGCCAATACGTCGCTGTTGGCTCGCGACCATTTTGCCGCGGCCGCCAGTTCGTCCCACATCCTCTCGGTCAACAGATGCGGGCTGATATACAACTCCTGGAGATTCGTGCCGGAGCCGAAGAACGACCAGATCTCCTCCGCGACCGATTTCTCGTTGCGCACCATCCGCGACGGGTTCGCACGTTCGCCGATGCACGGGCCGTGAAGCATCAGTGAATTGAGCGGATAGAGCGGTCCCTTTTTGACGATCCAGGCGTGGCAGAACATGTCGCGGTAGGTGATCCATTGCTGGCGGGTGTCGCCTTTGCCGTGATAACCGGTATCGCCGCCCTGTCGCCAGATCGAATCGGCGTAGAACGTCCAGAACGGGCTGGCCCACGTGCCGACCGTGGCGCTGATGAAGACTTCGGGGTTTTCACGTCGCAGCGCCTGTGTCAGGGCAAGAACAGCGTCGACATCATCCGCCATGGCGTCTTTTGCGCCCGTGGTTTCGTTGCCCGTGCCCATGCCGTCGAACTTGAAGAAGATCACGCCCTGCTCGCGCATCATGCCCAGGCAGACATCGCGAAAAGCCTTTCCGTATTTGGCCCCGGCCATCGAGTAGCCGTTGGCGTTGGTCTCGTAGCCTTGAGACTTCCCGAAGGCGATGCGTTTATTCTTCGGTTCGCCATAGCCCCCCCATGGCGACATCCACACGCCAATCCCCGCGCCGTACCTGGCGGCGGCGTCTTTGAGCTTCTTAAAGCCGTCCGGGAAACCCTTGTGAAAGCCCCACAGCGAGTTGAAATCGTCCCAGCCGTCATCCCAGACCAGCGCGTCCAGCTTCACTCCCCGGCCGCGGACGAGTTCACGACCGAAGAACTCGATGGCTTTGAGGCATTCGGCCTCGGTCATGCGGTTGTCGGGGCGACCAATGTTCAGGTCGTACCAACTGTTGTA
>CAYOBS010000435.1:0-2619 GCA_964402305.1 uncultured Planctomycetaceae bacterium
GATTCATCGGGACGACCTCGCCGCTTTGGCTCGGACAGGGACGAGCGCAAATGAAGGCGCGAACCAAAGCGGCGTGTGCGCCCCGACTGCGTCGGTGCTTGACGCCGCACTCCATAAGGCCCGTGGCGGTTGTGAATGCCTTTTATAGAGACTGTACCTGATGAACGACTTACGCTTGTCAACTGACGCTCACCGCGCGATTCGCCAGGGGCGGATATCGCCGGCCGAGGCGCTGCAGATGCTGGCCTCCGCCGACACGGCCGAGCTTATCGGCCGGGCCGACGAAATCCGTCGTCGCCTTCATGGCCGGCGGACGCACTTCGTCCACAGCCTGAACATCAACCCCACCAACATCTGCGAGAACCGCTGCGAACTCTGCGCGTTCTGGCGCGAGCCGGACGCCCCCGACGCCTACGTGATGACCCTCGACCAGGCCCGCAGCCGCATGGAAGAGGCCGTTGGCTGGGAGCTGACGGACCTGCACGTGGTTGGCGGGCTGACGCCCGGACTGGACCTGGCGTTCTACGAGTCGTTCATGCGGATGGCGAAGGAAATCCTGCCCGGCGTGCTTGTCCAGGGCATGACGGCCGTGGAGATCCACTACCTCGCCGGCCGGGCCGGACTGAGCGTCGCCGAGGTGCTTGGCCGCCTCCAGGCCGCGGGAATGTGTACGCTGTCGGGCGGCGGGGCGGAGATCTTCTCGCCGGGCATCCGCGGCCGGATATGCCCAAACAAAATATCCGCCCAGCAGTGGCTCGCCGTGCATGAGCAGGCCCACGCTATTGGTCTGCCGACAAACGCGACGATGCTCTACGGGCACATCGAGACCCCGGCCGACATCATCGACCACCTCGCGCGCCTGCGGGAACTCCAGGACCGCACGGGCGGCTTTCGGGCGTTCATACCGCTGCCGTTCCACGCAGGCGGCAGCCGGCTTGGCGTCCGTCGCGGGCCGGGCGGCTACACCGTCGCCCGCGTGGTGGCGCTGTCGCGAATCTTCCTGGACAACTTTCCGCACATCCGCGTGCTGGCGAACTACACCGGCCGCAAGCTGCTGGGCGTGCTCACGCACGCCGGCGTCGATGACATCGGTGGCACGAGCCTGGCCGAGCGGATCGCCCGCGCGGCCGGGGCGCCGCCGACGCACGCCTTCGCGTCCACCGAGGAAATGACCGCCTTCCTGGAAGACCTCGGCCTGGCGCCCGTGCTGACCAACAGCGCGTACGGCCGTAGCATGGGCATCTTGCCCATGAGCCCCGCGGGCATCCTGCCCGCGGAATCGGCGGAAGCTGACGATATGCACGGCCGGGACGGCCGTGCTACTCACGGGCAAGATGCCCGTGCTACTCACGGGCAAGATGCCCGTGTGACTCACGGGCAGGATGCCCGTGCTACGCAAGCCGAGGCGATGGAACTGGCCGAGGCAGGCAAGCGCATCTCGGCCAGGCAGGCGGCGGCGCTGCACGACGAGGCCCCGCTGGCCGCGCTGGCCGGAGCCGCCCACCGCGCGCGCCTGCGGGCCGTGCCGGGACGCAACGTCACGTTCGTGCTGGACCGCAACATCAACATCACCAACGTATGCGAGGCCGGATGCCGGTTCTGCGCATTCCACGTCCCGCCGGGGTCGGACAAGGGCTACGTCCTTTCGATCGAGCAAGTCGTTGACAAGGTCGTCGAGGCGGTCTCACTGGGGGCCACGCAGGTGCTGCTCCAGGGCGGACTCAACCCGGATCTGGACCTCGGCTTCTACGAGCGGATGCTCTCGAGCATCAAGGCCCGCGCGGATGTCTGCCTGCACTCGCTCTCGCCGGCGGAGGTGCTGTACCTCTCGCGGCGCAGCGGGCTTGGCCTGGCCCGGACGCTCCATCGCCTGCGCGCCGCGGGCCTGGATTCGCTGCCCGGCGGCGGGGCGGAGATACTCGTCGATGCCGTCCGCGCCAGGGTCAGCCCGCGGAAAATCTCCGCCGACGACTGGTTCGCCGTCATGGCCGCCGCACAGGAAATGGGAATGCGGACCACCGCGACGATGGTCTACGGCCTGGGCGAGACCACCGCCCAGCGGATCGAGCACATGATTCGCGTCCGCGACCTCCAGGACCGCACGGGCGGCTTCACCGCGTTCATACCGTGGAGCCTCCAGGCCAATCGCACCGGGCTGACTTTCCGCCCGCGGACCGGCGTGGACTACCTCCGCGTCGTCGCGACGGCCAGGCTGGTGCTGGACAACGTCCCGCACATCCAGGCCGGGTGGGTGACCGAGGGCCCGGACGTCGCCCAGCTCGCGCTTGTCTGCGGGGCGGATGACTTCGGCGGCATCCTGATGGAAGAGAGCGTGGTCCGCGCCACGGGCGTCTCCTACGCCGTTTCAGCCGACGAGGTGATCTCCCTGATCCGCGAGGCCGGCATGACGCCCGTGCAGCGCACGACGCAGTATGAGGTGGTGGGGGCGTTTTGACGGCAGTTGAACTTGCAGGGCCCGTGCATCCCTACCTCTGTCCCGGGTACCGGCTCCCGGCTACTGAGGCCGTCCGATAATTCCGCGTGCAGGCGTTGTTTTCCGGCCCCGAAGTGGGCCGGCGGCGCATAGCCGGGCGGTGAGCGTACTCGCGAACCCCCGGA
>CAYOBS010000436.1:0-2618 GCA_964402305.1 uncultured Planctomycetaceae bacterium
GGCGCCTGTGCCAGCAGCGTGCGGATCGCGGCGGCATCGGCCCCGATGGGCGTGGCCGAGGAAGTGCCGTCGCCCGTGAGCAAGTCGGCAAGCGTCTTGGGCCTGGGCAGCACGATGATGTTGCTGGACTCGATCCCGGCGGCCTTCTGGGCTGCCATCAGGGCCTCGCGAAGCCCGCCGACCTCGTCGATAAGCCCGTTGGCCACCGCCTGGCGGGCAGTGAACACCCGGCCCTGGGCGACCTTGTCGATGTCCTTGACCCGCGAGCCGCGCCCCTGGGCAACGCGCGAGGTGAACACGCTGTACGTCCGCTCCATCAGGTCCTTGACGATCTTCTGCTCGCGGTCGTCCCAAGGCCGGCTTGTCCAAAGCCCCGCGTTTTGCCCGCGGGAAATCTCGTACGTGCTGATGCCCAGTTTGTCCATCAGCCCGGTCGTCGCCAGCTTGCCGCCGACCACGCCGATGCTGCCCGTGATGGCCGCGGGGTCCGCGATAATCTTCTGGGCGCCAAGAGCGATGTAGTAGCCCCCGCTTCCGCCGACGCCGACTATGCTGGCGACCACGGGTTTCTTCGTCGCGCACGCCCGGACGGCCTGGTAGATCATCTCGCTGGCCAGGGCCGAGCCGCCCGGCGAGTCGATGCGGAAGATCACCGCCTTGACGTTGTCGTCGTTGGCGACCTGCTCGAAGCAGCGGATCATCGTTCTGTGCCCGACCATCTGCCCGCCGAAAAAGCCGCTCCCGCTCTGCCCGTCGACGATCACGCCGTCGGCGTGGATGATAGCCACCGTCGGGTCCTTCGTGGCCGGCTCGGCCTTTGCCCCCATGAGCAGTCCGAACACGGCGAATGGGTTGCCAAGGTCAAGCTTCTGGACATCCTTGGCGCCGTAGTTGGCGTGCCACAGCGCGCTGGCGGCGCCCTTGGCGGTGACCTTGCCCACCACGTGCTGCTTCCACCCGCCGCGCTCGACCAGGCCGTCGACCAGATTGTACTGCCTGGCCGATTGGGCGCTGAACGGGCCGTTGTCAACGGCGTTGCGGACGTGCGGGACCGTCAGCTTCCGCTGTTTGGCGATCTGCCCGCAGAGCTGGTCGTAGAGGTCGTCGAGGATCTTGCCGTACTCGCCCTTGAGCTCCTCCGACGGCCCGGTGCGGGTCATCGGCTCGGCCGCGCCCTTGTACCGGCCGATCTGGAACAACTGCGGCTCGACCCCTATGCAGTCAAGCGTGCCGCGGAAGAACATCATCTCGGTGGCCACACCGGTGATCATCAGTTCGCCGGCCGGGTCCAGCGTCAGCTCCCGCCCAGCCGAGGCGACCAGGTACGACACTGCGTCGCCGGCGGTCATGTGAGCGTAGACGCACTTTACGGCGCTTAGCCGCGCGACGGCGTCGGCCAACTCCTGGGCCTGCGCCCAGCTCATCTGCGGGGAGTCTATCTCCAGCGCGACGGCCTGGATGTTCTCGTTGTTGCGGGCCTTGGCCAGGCGCAGCAGCCACTCGCGGAGCGTCATGGCCTCGGTCTGCCCGGCAAAGAGCGAGAACTCCGGCGGGCTTGAAAGCACCGGCCCCCGCAGCGCCATGTGCGCGATGGCGGGCGCCGCCTTGACCGCGGGAGTCTTGGCGGCCTCAGCTTTGGCGGGCTGATGCTTGTCCGGCTGGGCCTTGGCGACCTGCGCCTTGTCCGGCTTGGCCGGCTTGTCCGGCTGGGCTGCCGGGGCCAGGGCCGCCGCCGCCAGAATCACCGTCGCACAGATCGTCAACCACCGCGTCAGGTTTGCAGAGTTGTTCATCGTAGGTTCCTCGCCTTTGCCTGGTCCGCCGTCGCGGCCAACCGCCGCCACCCGGCCTGATCCCTTATCGTCAAACATTCTAACGTGCCTGCCGGGCCGCTACAAACTGAAAGACGAATTGGAAGGAACATGCGGAGGCAAGCCGAGTTTCCGGTCACATCGCCAAACCGGCGAGCAGTTGTTAATCCTGAGCGAAGGGCCGAAGGCCCGAAGTCGAAGCCCGAAGGGCGGGTTATTCGCGAAGACGTTTCTCCTTCGTGAATAACCCGGGTTAGAATATCCGCATGGCGAGCCGTCGTCGCGACGAACCGATGCCCGTGAAACACTGGTCTTTCGCGGGATTGATGGTCACCTATTGGTGCAACGCATCATGCGCGTCGTGCTATTTGGCGTGCTCGCCTCGGCGGCGGGGGGCGGACATGAGCGTCGAGCAGGCGCTGTCGCTGTGGGAGGGGCTGATCTCGGCCAGCCCGCACGGCTGCCGGATTCACCTGTCCGGCGGGGAGCCGTTTGGCGACTGGCCACGGCTGATCGAGATCTGCCGCCGCGCCAAGGCCGCCGGGCTGGGGCCGCTGGAAAAGGTGGAGACCAACGCTTTCTGGGCGAGCGACCCGGCGATAGTCCGCGACCGCGTTCGCGCGCTGGACGCCGCCGGAATGGGCAAGCTGTGCATCTCGGCCGACCCGTACCACCAGCAGTTCGTGCCGATCGAGCGCTGCCGCCTCGCGGCCGCGACGGCAGAGGAGGTCCTTGGTCCGGGGCGGGTGCAGGTCCGCTGGCGGGACTGGCTTGCTCGCGGCTTCGACACCGCCGGCCTTTCGCCGC
>CAYOBS010000437.1:0-2600 GCA_964402305.1 uncultured Planctomycetaceae bacterium
CGACCGCTGGCCCTCGGCCGAGGCAGACATATCGAGCATCTGCCGCAAGTGGTGGCCCGCCTTTGAGTTTGCCATCCGCCACGGCGTGGGCATGCACTGCGGCGAGTTCGGCGGCTTCCACGAGCCTACCGACGACAGCCTTTGCCAGACCACGCTGCTGAGCGATTTCTTCCGCATCTTCGACCAGTTCGGCATGCACCACCACTATTACACCGGCCGGGGCATATACCAGCGCCAGCTCGACGGCAGCCTGAGGCCCAGCAACGTCGTGCGGGCGTACAGGCAGTACACGCAGCGCAAGGATCTGAACTTGTATTATGGTAGCCGGGAAGAGAAGAACGGCGGAACCGGGAACCCGGAACCCGTAGCCGGTGGGCAGTAGTTGATAACTGGCACGCCACCGCACGCTTGGCGGGTGGGTCTTATAGGTTTTATAGGTCTCATGGGTCCTATGAGTCCTATGAGTCCTATGAGTCCTATAGGACCTATAGTCGCTGCCTCACGCCCCCGCGTTCTTGACAAGCGAGCGTCCCCGCGGGCGGGCATTTGCCCGCCGGGCTTGCTGGGGGCTGGAATTTTCCCCCCAGATGCGATAACCTTTCTTGGCTTGCAGCCTGCGAGCACCCGCGCCGGGCGCGGCTGCTTATACGAAGTGCACTACGAGGAATGAACCATGCTTACGCTTCACTGGAAGAACGCCACGGATGCATCCGTCGGGCCCAGGCACGGCATCACGAAGGCGGACCTCTCGGGGATTTCGCGGGCCATGGGCAAGGCCCTCAAGACCGTCATCGCACAATGCACCGGCGGCAAGCTCGGCTATGCCGGCCTGCCCAGGCACAAGACTTATCCGGATTCGGTCAAGACGCTGGCTGACAAGTTCCGCCCGGCCACGACGGACCTGATCGTGCTGGGCATCGGCGGAAGCGCTCTTGGCAACATCGCCCTCCAGGCGGCGCTTAACCCATCGACGTACAACCTGCTGCCCGACGCCAAGCGCGGCGGCCCGCGGCTGTTCGTGCTGGACAACGTTGACCCCGCCCTGGTCGGCGACGTGCTGGACTTCATCGGCCCGCGACTCGCCACCACGTGCGTCAACGTGATAAGCAAGTCCGGCGAGACGGCCGAGACGGCCAGCCAGTTCATGATCTTCCGCCAGGCCCTCAAGGAGAAACTCGGCGCGAGCTTCGCCTCGCGGATCGTCGCAATCACCGACGCCAAAAAATGCACGCTCCACGACATCGCCAAGGCCGACGGATACGCCACGCTCGAGGTCCCCGGCGACGTCGGCGGGCGATTTAGCGTGCTCTCGCCCGTGGGCCTGTTCAGCGCGGCCATGTGCGGAATCGACATCGACCAACTGCTCGCCGGCGCCGATGCCATGCGCAAACGCACCGAAAACCCGACGTGGCGCAAGAACCCCGCCGCCGTCCTGGCCGCCATAAAGCACCTCTCGGCCGCCAAGGGCAAGATCATGCACGTGATGATGCCCTACTCCAACCGCCTGTACATGCTGGCCGACTGGTACCGCCAACTCTGGGCCGAGTCGCTCGGCAAGCAGCACGACCGCAACGGCAAGGAGGTCTTCGCCGGGCCGACGCCGATAAAGGCGCTCGGCACGACCGACCAGCACAGCCAGGTCCAGCTCTACCGCGAGGGGCCAAACGACAAGCTGACGGTCTTCCTGGAAGTCGCCAGGCACCCCCGCGAGTTGGCGGTGCCGGACGCCTTCGGCGAGGTCGCCGGCCTGGCCTACCTCCGGCAGGCCGACCTCGGCAAACTGCTCAACGCCGAGAAGACCGCCACCGAGTACGCCCTGGCCTGCTCGAAGCGGCCCAGCGTGACGATCCGCTTCGACGAGATCTCGCCGCACACCGTTGGCGAGTTCATATACCTCTACGAGTGTACCACCAGCCTGGCCGGCGAACTGCTGAACATCAACGCCTACGACCAGCCCGCCGTCGAACTCGGCAAGAAAGCCGCCTTCGCCCTCATGGGCCGCGATGGCTACGAGGCCATGGCAAAGGAGATCGCCCCCTTCGCCCAGACCGACGAGAAGTACGTCGTGTGAGCGGGGAGCGCCTCGCGGCCAGGCGCCTATCGGCAGTTCGGAAGAAAAAAATAAAAAAGTTTACGCCAAGCATGGCCCAATATATAGTGGTCGGCATGGCGTGTTCTACCCCATATAGGGCAGCATGGAATTCTTGGTGCATGACGTTTCCAGGGCTCACTTGACTTCTCCGAACTTCATGTTAGGAATAAGTTCGGGATGAGTGGATTGGTGGATTGATTGCCCCAGGCAAGTCAGGTAAGGAAAGGACGCCCGCATGGACACATACGCTCTTACAAAGCTGATCGCCTCGGTGAAAGAAGTCGATTGTCGCAAGCGCCTGCATAAGTGCGTGTTCCTGCTCCAGTTAGCCGGCTTGGACATGAAGGCAGAGTATTGCCTTCATTACTACGGCCCCTTCTCTCGCGACGTTGCGGAGGCGACCGACCTTCTGACCCAGTCGAAAATCCTGGCGGAAACGGAAATTCCCAATCCAATGGGCGCTAGCTACTCCTACCGGATCACGCCGAAAGGGGCAGCCATGCTGTCC
>CAYOBS010000438.1:0-2593 GCA_964402305.1 uncultured Planctomycetaceae bacterium
TGGATGAACGCCGAGCCGGTGTCGCCGCACGTGGCGGGGTCCAGGGATTTTATCGGGCTGCGGAAACTATCCCAGAGGACTATCTTGCCGGCGTAGTCGTCCAGGTCCTGGCGGGGCACGAGTGCAAACGGCGCGACGGCCAGTGCGCCCACGACGATCAGCGATATGCCGTAAAACCACTTCATCGTCGATCCCGCGGGCACCCGGCGGGC
Organism: uncultured Planctomycetaceae bacterium; assembly: GCA_964402305.1. Lineage (GTDB taxonomy): Bacteria > Planctomycetota > Phycisphaerae > SM23-33 > SM23-33 > JAUWQU01. The sequence continues at coordinate 213 of CAYOBS010000438.1, forward strand.
ATCGCGCGCCCGCAACGGCGCCGCGGCGGCGCTTTCGGGGGTTATTTGGGAACCGGGGCGACCTTGGCGGCCTGGGGCGCCTTGAGGGCCGGGGGCGCCTTGGGAGGCACCACATCTTCCGGCCGCTTGATGTTGACTGCCTTGACCAACTCGTCAATCCACTTGCCCGCGCCAAGCCGGACGGCCGCCCCGCGCTCAACGGTGGTGCCCAGAGGCTTGTTTATGTAGGTCTCGTTTCGCTGGGTCAGTGCGTTAAGCGAGCTTTCGCAGTCCAGGAGCAGCTTGGTGATGGTGCTGACGGCGTACTCGTTCTGGGCAGCCTGCAAGCTGATGGTCCTGGCATCCCTGCCGACCTTCGGGGCCGGCTGCGAGGCGGCGCTGACGGCCCGCGAGCCGAGGGTCTTGGCGTCCTTGCCGACCTTCCGGGCCGGCTGCGGGGTGGCGCCGACGGCCGGTTTTGCCGCCGGGGGGGTCTCGTCGATGGGGGTTTCGCCGGCCTTGTCGGTTGTCTTGTCGGCCAGCCTGGCCGCCTCGGCGGCGTCCTGGATGCCAAGTACAAGGTCGAACGCCTTGCCAGCCGACCAGGTCATGTTCGCCACAAGCTGGATGGCGACCTGGTCGGCAACTTTCCCCTTCAGTTCGAGCTTGATTCTGACGGCGGCGTCAACCGCCGTTGACGCGGCCTCCGCCACGGTGCCGTCGGCCAGCATGACCCTTCGGCACAGGCTCACCCAGTTGGTCTCGAGGATTTTGAAGAGCTTGGACAGTCCGTCGGAGTAAGCCTCGGGGGTGATGGCGCCGCCGGCCTCGGCAATATCGCGGAATGTGAACATCTTGACCATCTCGGCCATAACCTGCGGATTGGTTTCCTTCTGCAACCTGTTCGAAAGGACGTCGTACATCGCCTGGGCGGCCTTGCCTCCCGCGGCCATCACCGGCCCGCGCATCGCCGCGTAGACGGTCCATCCGAAGAGCCGGACCGCGGGGTTCGCGTGCGAGACCATCACGTCGGCAAGGGGCCCAAGCGTTACCTGCCCCATCCGCGAGACGGTGAACGAAAGGTTCACTTCCTTGAGTGTGCGGAGCGGATCATCCGCCGCCAGGCCGGCCAGCATCGCCCTGCCGTGCTTGGCCATGCTGGCGGCAAAGGCCGACATGAACTCCTGGGCCTTGCTGCCGTAGCGGTTGCTGTAGATGTCCGTCAGCTTGCGACGGGCCGCGATGACGTCATCCTGGCTCGTCGCCTTTGCCATCTTGTCGACCTGGTAGGCCACGTACGCGTCGATCTGCTGGCGATGGGTGTCCTGAAGGGCGCCCTGGGCGACTTCATTGGGGATATCGATAACCGGCTCGGCCGCCGAAGCGGCAAGACTTGCGGCCAGAACCATTGCAATCCCCGCCGCGAACCAACGTGCTGGCATGTTCATCCGTGTCGTTCTCCAACGATTTCCTGCATTTATGACGGGTCACCAAAGATGCCGTAAATCGTAGGTTTCCGGCCGCGGCATGTCAAGAAGCATCTGTGTTTTGCAAAAGCCTTCACTCGGGGCCGTCGGTAACGCCCGCTTTGGCGCCATTTTTCCACGTTTTTTACAAATAGGCTTTCCAAAGACCGATAATGAGGGTAGAATTGCCGGTGCGTGGAGGTGAAGAGGCTGCGCAGATAGCGACCTTTAACGACAAGGGAGCGATCCGATGAAGAGTGTCATTTTCAAGCTGGCCATCCTGGCCATCGTGCTGAGCGCCATTCTGGTGAATGTCCGCTCAGGGGTTGGCTGAAGCGGCAGTTCCTGTGGGCCTACGGCAGGCTCAACTCCAGTTCCGGGCAAATGCGAAGCCACGTTCCTCGGGTGGGCAGTGGGCACTAATAATTCAGCCCCGACCCTCCTTCTAAACGCGGTTCCCAACGGCGTGCCATCGCCGGCCGGGTTCCTGGCGTCCAACGTCGACGACAAGAAGGCGATGAAAGGCGCGCTGAATCCCAGGCCGGTGGTCGGCACGCTGGTGCCGACCCTGAAGATCGGCGACCGGCTCAAGATCGACTTCCTCTACCTGGGCACCACGCGCTGGATCACCAACGTCACGCCGCTGACCAAGTCCGCCTCGTCTGCCGGCGGCGGCGCCGGACAGGATGCCATGACCTTTACGGTCGACGGCGTCAGGCCCCTGCGCATCGGTTCAGCCGCGGGCACGGGACTGCGGGTGTCCAAGGGAACATTGGGCTGGACATTCGTTATCCGCAACGTGCCGAACCCCGACTCGGGGGCGGGCAAGCCCGCGACTCTGAGCGATCCTGAGATGACCAGGAGGGTCCAGCAGTTCTCCGCCGGCGAGCAGGTCTGCATCGACTACGAGACCTCCGACTACATGTTCGTCATCAA
>CAYOBS010000439.1:0-2588 GCA_964402305.1 uncultured Planctomycetaceae bacterium
GAAGCCCAGGGATAGCAATCCCTGGGTGCGGACCCCGGAATCGCTTGACATTGCCCGCGTCGGGTCGAAAAATGGCGATTGTCACCGTAGTTATCCCACGAAGGAACGGGCTATGAAGAACGGTTACTGGCAGAAGCTGCTTCGGATCGACCTTGGCACCCGCGAGATTGCCGTCGAGCCGATTGCGATTTCGGAGCTTAAGGCGTTCATCGGCGGGGCCGGGCTGGCGGCGGAGATGCTGCGCCGCGAGACTCCCGCCCGGCAGGACCCTTACGGCCCAGGCAACAGGCTGATCTTCGCCACCGGGGCGTTCCAGGGTCCGCCCGTGCCCGGCGGGGCGAAGTTCAGCGTCGTGAGCGTCTCGCCGGTTACCGGCACATTCGGCGACTCGGCCGCGGGGGCCGGTTGGGGCCCGTCGCTCAAGGACGCCGGGTACGACTTGCTGGTCTTCCAGGGCGCCGCGGACAAACCGGTGTACGTCAACATCGTGGATGACAAGGTCGAGATCCTGGACGCCGCCGGCCTGTGGGGCCTGGACACATTCGAGACCGTCGATGCCGTCGGCAAGCTCGCCGGCACCAAGGCCAGCGTCGCCGCCATCGGCCCGGCCGGGGAAAGGAAGGTCGCCACGGCGTGCATCGTCTTCGACAAGCACAGTTTTGCAGGGCGGTGCGGGCTTGGCGCGGTCATGGGCGCCAAGAACCTCAAGGCCGTCGCCGTGCAGGGCACCCGCGTCGTCGAGACGCACGACAAGGAGGCGGTCCGCACGCTGATAAAGAAGTTTCAGCTCGAGATCGGCAAGTTCGTGCGGGGCAACGACTTCCGCCTGCACGGCACGCCGGGCCTTTGCGTCTCGGCTGAGGCAATCGGCGACATGCCCATAAAGTACTGGGACGGAGACGTCTGGCCGGAAGGGGCCAAGAAGCTCGGCGGGGCCAGCTACACCGATGGCCTCCAGGCCAAGCCGCTGCCGTGCCGCAACTGCCCGATAGGCTGTCACCGCCAGATCACCATCGAGCAGCCCGCCAAGTACGCGCTCAAGACCATCGGCCCGGAGTACGAGACGCTGGGCATGATGGGCACGAACCTGATGATCGACGATCCCAAGGCCGTCGCGATGGCCAACGAGATCGCCAACCGCCTCGGCGTGGACACTATCTCCACCGGCGCGATGATCGGCTTTGCTATGGAGTGCTTCGAGAAGGGCTGGATCACCGTCGAGGACACCGGCGGGCTGAAGCTGGAGTGGGGCAGCCACGAGGCGCTGATAAAACTGACGGAGCTTATCGGCAAGCGCGAGGGCATCGGCGCCATCTTCGCCGAGGGGACGCTGGGGGCGGCCAGGAAGATCGGCCCGGCGGCCGTAGAGAGCGTCGTTCACGTAAAGGGCCTGGACCTGCCGGCCCACGACCCGCGGGCGTGCTTCTCGCTGGCGCCCAGCTACGCCACGAGCACCCGCGGGGCCTGCCACTTCCGCGGGCCATGCGAGGACATCGAGATGGGCGGCTTCACCATGCCGGAAGTCGGCATCACCGGCAAGACCACCACGATGTTCCACAAGGACAATCAGGGGATGATGGCGTCGTGCTGCCAGGACCTCGGCTCGCTGGCGAACTCGCTGGTGGTATGTTTGTTCACCATCGATGGCGGCGGCTGGGCGCTTGCGGGCGTGCGGGACCTCTTCAACGCCATTACCGGCTGGGACTACTCTGTCGAGGACATGCTGCTGGCGGGTGAGCGCGGCTTCACGTCGCAGCGGCTGATGAACATCCGCGACGGCTACGGCGCCGCCAGCGACGTCCTGCCCAAGAAGATGTTCAAGGCGGCCAGCCAGGGCAAGCGGGCCGGGCAGGTCCCGCCGCTGGCGGACATGCTGCGGGACTATTACGAGACCCGCGGCTGGGACTCATCCGGCGTGCCGACGGATGCGACGCTGGCGCGGCTCGGGTTGAAACGGTAACGATAAAGGACTAACAGGCCGGCATGTGCCGGCTGGCGCCCCGCGGGCGCCGGGAGTGTCCGATGGCAAGGAAGTTTGAAGGCACGTTCGAGGGCATCTTCGTAGCGTTGGCAACGCCCATGACGGCCGGGCAGGAAGTGGATTACGACAATCTCCGCTGCCTGGTCAATTACATGATTGACCAGGGCGTCCACGGGATTATCCCGCTGGGCAGCACGGGGGAGTACTACGCCCTGAACCCATCGGAGCGGCAGGACATCTCAGCCGCCGTCATCGAAGCCGCCGCCGGGCGCGTGCCCGTGGTGGTCGGCACGAACGCGGGCTCGACCCGCGACGTGATACGCTATTCCCGCCAGGCACAGGAGCTCGGGGCCGCGGGCGTTCTGCTGGCGGCGCCGTACTACTCCCTGCCGACGCCGGATGAGCTCGTCGAGCACATCCGCGCCGTGGACCGTGCCATCGGCGTGCCGATCATGCTCTACAACTACCCCGCGCGGACGGGCGTGGACATGACGCCGGACGTCGTCGAGCGCCTGGCCGAGATGGATAACGTGCGGTACATCAAGGAAAGCACCGGCGATGCATCCCGCATGAGCGAAATCATCCGCCGCTGCGGCAAGCGGATCTC
>CAYOBS010000440.1:0-2575 GCA_964402305.1 uncultured Planctomycetaceae bacterium
TCTACTTCCCGGCACATGCGAAGGGCAACGCTGCCGGGTATTCCCTCCGTGCCGGCACAGCCGCCGATGACCACGACAAGCAGACATAGCATGACAAACGCATTTCCTTCTGTGTGTCTCACGCCAATCCCTTTCTTGCGCTTGAGTCAGGCGGTTACTCTTCCCGGCGCTGGCTGGGCCGGGCATTGCGGAACTGGCGGCGGACCATCACCACAAGGACCAGGCCCAGAAACAGCATGGCGCCCCAGATGATCCCCTTGTGTTGCTCGGACCAGGGGATCGTCTTGACGGGCGGGGCGTATGACGGGTTTGGCGCGACGGCGTCCAGCGTGGCCTTTGTCACACCCTCGGCCCGCAGGCGGTCGGCAAAGTGCGCCAGGTCGTACTGCGGCGCGGCCGCGTCGGCGTTGCCGAGGTACAGCTTGTACGGCCCGGCGCCCTTGGCCTGGAAGGCCACGTACTGCCGGCGCCGGTGGACCTTCAGGATGGGACTGCCTCGCTTCAGCGGCGCATCGTCGCCGTTGTAGATGCGGAGCTTGAGGTAGCGACAGCCTCCGCTTAGCGGCACGCTCAGGTTGGCGGATAAGTCATGCTCCCCGGCTGGTTCGGGGCGGCTCGTCGTGAGCATGTCGAAACGGTGTATGACGCCCCCGCCCAGGCTGCGCCACGGCTCCTCGACTTCCTGCTTTCGCGGCGGGGCGTTTTCCACGGGCTGCTCGATGATGATCGTCTTGTGGTTGCGCCCGAGGACTTCCACGCGGCGAAGGAACGGCTCGTCGCCGGCCGATAGAACCACCTCGTGCAGCGGCAGCTTCTCGAAGACCAGGTCGACCTCGATCTCGGTGGCCTTGAGCTTGGGATTCTCCGCGACGGTCAAGGAATTGGGATCGATCCGCACCTCGGCCAGTTCGGGCGGGGTGCTCTTGTCAAACCGCGATTGGACCTTCTCGATGGGCAGGTCCTTCGGGTCGTCGGGCGCCTGGAAAACAGTAACGCGAAGGTAGCGGAAGTCGTTGTCCGGCAGCGCGACGCGGGTCTTGGCGTATTGATACCGGCCGTTCTCATCGTAGACGTTGAACAGCCAGTCGCCTTTGCGAAGGACCTGCCACGACTGGCCGTCGGAGCCTGCCTCGACCATCACGCGCCGGCGAAAGTTCTGGCCGGGTGTGAACACATCAATCTCTGTCCGGGCCTTGGCGGCGCCGAAGTCGACCGTCACCGAACTGCTCTTGCCCGGAACATAAACGGGGTTGTACATCCGGGCCGGCTCCAGGACCAGCCCAGGGGTCGAAGAGCCGCGATCCACGCGCGTGATGTACGGCACGATCAGTCCGGCCCCGTCGGTCAGGCGAAGGTCGCCCTGGCCTGGCTGGGCCTTGGAGATCGCCTCGGGCGTCAGCGCGAACTCTGCCAGCCCCCGTGCCGGCGGGGCTTCCGTGCCCAGCCGCACTGCCGCGACCGACGGCCAGCGGGCAAGATTCTCGTCATCCTCGCCGGCCCATGCGGCCGCGACGGATGCCGCAAGCAGGGCTAATGCCGCCAATGCCATAAGCCGTAGCATGGGCATCCTGCCCATGAGTCGCACGGGCATCTTGCCCATGAGTCGCACGGGCATCTTGCCCGTGCTACGGCCTGCGCAAACCACGGCGCCCGTCTTGTCCGGAAACTCCTCCGCCAACGGCAGGGCCAGGATGGCCCTGCGACTCACGGGCAGGATGCCCGTGCTACGACGCGAAACTCTCATGGGTTCTCTCCCTTTTCGCCGGCCACTGCCTGTCCCGCCGGGGCAGGCCCGATGGCAGGCAAACGCCGCTCCAGACGGTGGTAGAGGTACGAGGCCGCCACCATCAGCAGCCCCAGTGCCACGAACGACACGATGCGGTAGATGTCCTGCACGCCCGTCAGGTCGACCAGCACGAGCTTGCCGGCCGCAAGGGCGAACAGGCCCAGACCGGCGAGCCGCAGCACCCGCAGGCGCCGCCAGAACCCTATCGCCAGCAGCCCGACGGCGTAGATGCCCCAAATGACCGTTACGGACATCTGCCCCGCCCGGTAGGCATTGGTATAGTCTGGAATCGAGGCCTGGCCAGCCGCAAGTTCCCCGGCCAGCGGGTCAATGGGGGCGCTGGTATAGGTTAAAATCGTGTCCTGGCAATAGCTGTAGGCTTCGGAGCTGAGCAGAGCCAGCAGGCCCGCCATGCCGGCCGAGAGGCACACCCAGCCGACGATTCGCGAGAGATTCACATCGGCAAGCCGCGCCCGCATGACGGCCCGCCCGTAGGCAAACGCGGCCAGGACTACCAGCAGGCACGCCCCGAACCGCACGTTGAGGACAAGCAGATGCTCGCGCCCGGCATACTGGCCGAAGGACGCCATGCCAAAGACCGCCGCCACCAGCCACACAAGCGCGCCCGTGCCCCATATCCACCAGGCCGCGGCGCGGGTGCTTCGCCCGGCCTGGAGATACGCTACCGCACCAAGCGCCCACAGGGCCGTAACGCATGCGATTGCCGCCAGCTCGCCGTGCATGTCCTCCACCCAGCCGCCCAACTCCGCCGTCGCGATCACCAGCGCC
>CAYOBS010000441.1:0-2574 GCA_964402305.1 uncultured Planctomycetaceae bacterium
AGCACGGGCATCTTGCCCGTGAGTAGCACGGGCATCTTGCCCGTGAGTAGCACGGCCGTCCCGGCCGTGCATCTTGCGGCCGATCACGGGCGAGACGCCCAAGCTACGGTTTTCGTCCACGTTCTGCCAGGCCGATGGCGCGCCGCCGGCATGACTCTGGTCGAGATGCTCGTGGCCATCAGCGTGCTGGCGGTGATGATCCTGGCGGTCAGTTCGATCCTGGTCCAGACCCAGCGTTTCATCTCGGCCGCCCAGGAGAACCGCCGCAGCCACGCCATGGCATTCACCATCGCCCGGATCATCCGCCGCGACATCCGCCGGGTCTCCAAGGACGGCTTCCTGTACATTAACTCCGACGGGTCAAAGCTGGTTTTCAGCACGGCCGGGCCGGCCACCGGAATCAACGAAACGACTAAGGGCGACGGCAGCATAATCTGCTACGGCCAGCAGAACACCACCTCGGGCACACCTCGGACAACGTACCTGTGGCGGCCGGAGTTCATCTGCAACTGCACCACCGGCACCCCATCCACGACCATCAGCGGCGAGCGGATAAACGTGAACTTCTCCACGCTCCGGCAATGCGCGGCTTCATCCGGCGACGCCAACAGCCCGTTCACGCTTCAGACCCTTGCCGACAACGTGGCCTCGCAGACTCCGAGCATGGCGCTTCCACCAGCCACCGCGTCTGATCTGAAGAATCTCTGGCAGGTGCTGGTCACGAACATCGCCGACTTTAAGGTATCCTGGACGGACGGGACCAAGGGCGCCGATGGCAACCTGAAGTGGCAGACCACTTCGTTGTTGTGTACGCACAAGAATCAGACCGACTGGACGTCTCAGAATATAACCGGTTGGCCCAGGGCCGTCCGGATAACGTTCGCGATCAAGGATCCGTCAATGCCCAAGGAGTTGCGCGGCACGGCATACGAGGTAATCTGCACTGTCGGGCAATAACGCGGCGGCGCGAAGGAGAGCACCCATGACTTCCATGCACAATCGACGCGGCTCGGTCCTGCTGATGGCGATCGGCATGTTGACCATTCTCGCCATCCTCGCCTCGACGTTCCTGGTGATCTCGAACCTCGACTCCGAAGAGACCGAGGGCCTCGCGGTAAGGGCCTGCGCCGACCCGATCATTGACGGCCTGGCGGCCAAGGCGGTCGCGCAGATCAGCTTCGACCGCCCGGTCAACGCCAACGGGATCTACGGAGCAATGCTTGCCAACTCAAATGGCCTGGTCAGTTTCATGGACCGCGCTCACGCCTACGACAAAACCGAGACGACTGACCCCTGGTTGTCCGACTCATATGTCCCGGGCGAGGGAATCTCCGGCCAACTCACCAACCTCGTTGGCCCGGACCTCGCTGGCGCATGCGCCGGCAAGACGTTCGCCGAAGGCACGACATACACCGACGACCAGAGCGGAGACTGCGTCTGCACCGATGGCGACGGGATTCCCGACGCGGTGCTGTACGACACCAAAATCGGCAGTCCGCTGGGCAGTGCCGACGCCAACGCCAACTACTATGCGGCCGTGCGGATAGAGGATCTCGGCGCGCGAATGTGTATCAATACCGCCGGGGGCTGGAGCGCCACCGACTCGTCGGCGTACGACCGCCCCTTGGGTTCCGGCCCGGACATGGTTGATCTGCGGACCTTCCTCGACAAAAGGTCCGGAACTGCGGCACCGAACCCGATTTATCCGCTGCTGAACGCCGGCGACACAAGCGTAAAGGGCCGCATAGGCGACGCCACCCCGGCGTCAGGCGGCACCGCCGGCAGCCCCGCCCCGGCATCCACAAAGGGCTACGGCGTCTACTGCGGGTCGTATCTGCTGTCGCCCAGCAAGCCGGCGAGTGGCACGGGCGGTTACCAGCCATTCGGAATCGGCGAAGAGGCTTTCTTCCTCAACGCATGCAAATACACGGACAACCTCTCCCAGTTCGGCGGGCGGATCAACCAGATGATCTCCCCGCTATGCACCGACACCAGCACCCCGCTGCCGGACATTATCCGCCGCCAGTTGACCACGATGAGCTGCGTATCCTCCGTGGCCCGCTGGCCCAATACTACAGTAACACCGCCTCCTTCAACTTCCAACTTCTCCGAGCCGCTGTACCTCAACAGCGTGCGGAACACTACCGACTGCCAACTCGTCTACGACCGCATGAGACTTATGCTCCAGGAGACAGGCATCGGCAAGGATGATGACAGGACCACCATGGCCGCCCATTTCGCGGCCAATCTGTGGGCCTACTGCGCAAACGGCACCGCCGGTGAGCCGTGGAAGTTCACAACCGGTGGGATTACCGTCTACGGCCTCCGGCAGGACCTTGTCATCACGCAGGTCTTTGCACGGCACATCGCGAACACCAAGTTCGGCGACGGCAACGACCCAAGCAAGGACGACAGCGCCTGGGGCTACGCGATCGAAGTGTCCAACCCCACTGAGGTATCCAGGATACTCTCTGACTACGAGTTCGAGATCAAGTCGCAGAGCGGTAGCACGGTCATTGTCCCTCTCCAAGGAGATGGTTCTTCCCTTGCCGGCTCGACTAGTACTACCGCCAT
>CAYOBS010000442.1:0-2566 GCA_964402305.1 uncultured Planctomycetaceae bacterium
TCGCTGCGCAGCTCTTTGCGCTGGACTATGCGGTCGAGAAAGCCGTGATCGAGGAGGAACTCCGCCTTCTGGAAGCCCTCGGGCAGTTCGGTGCGGATGGTGTTGGCGATGACGCGGGCCCCGGCGAAGCCGATAAGCGCCCCCGGCTCGGCGATGATCACGTCGCCCAGCATGCCGAAGCTGGCGGTTGTGCCGCCGGTGGTCGGGTCGGCAAGGACGGCGATGTAAAGCCCGCCCGCCTCATCGAACCGCCCCAGCGCGGATGAGGTCTTGGCCATCTGCATCAGGCTCAGCGCCCCCTCGTGCATTCGGGCGCCGCCGGAAGTGCAGACGATGATGAGCGGCAGCTTCTCGGCCGTGGCCTTCTCGATGAGCAGCGTCAGCTTCTCGCCGATGACCGAGCCCATCGAGCCCATGATGAAGTCGCCGTTCATGACGCCAAGGGCAGCGCGCCGGCCCTTGATGTATGCCACGCCGGTCAGCACCCCCTCGTCGGTGCCGGTCTTGACCTGGTATTCCTTTATGTACTCGCCGTACTTTCGCTCGCGCCAGGTGAAATTCAGCGGGTCGTCCGGCAGTATGTCGGTGAAGAACTCCTCGAAGCTGTCGGTGTCGGTCAGTTGCACGATCCGCTGCCGGGCCGGGACGCGGAAATGGTAATTGCACGTCGGACAGACCTCTAGGTTCTCCGCGACGACCTTTCGGTAGAGCATCCCCTCGCAGCCGGGGCAGCGCATCCACAGGCCGTCGGGCACCTCGCGCTTCTTGCGGAAGGCCGGGCCCTCGAAAACGGACGGGTCGAACGGCACTACGGGGTCGGGGTCTTTCGCCATTCTTGCACTCACTGGTTTTCCGTTGGCCGGCCCGCGGGGTTGGCCACGGCCTGTTTCATGGCCCCAAAGGCCGCGGCAATGTCGCGCTGGCCGAGGATGTGGCTTCCCGCCACGAACACGTCGGCGCCGCGCTTGGCGCACAGCAAACCGCTGTGCCGGTCGATGCCGCCGTCGACCTCGAGCCGCTGGCCCGCATCGAGCATACCACGAACGGCCTCCACCTTATCCAGCATGCCCGCCATGAATTCCTGCCCGCCGTAACCCGGCTCGACGGTCATCACCAGCACTATGTCCACCTCGCGGGCGACCTCGGCGATAGCCCCGGCCGGCGTACACGGGCGCAGGCAAATGCCGGCGCCAAGCCCAAGCTCGTGAAGCCGGTCTATCAGCCGGCGGGGCTTTTCGGCGGCCTCGACGTGGAACGTGATGCTGTCGGCCCCGACTTCGGCGAACCGTTCGATGTAGCAGGCCGGGTCGGTCACCATTATATGTACATCCAGCGAAAGGTCCGTGCAGGCGCGGATGGACTTGACCACCGGCGGGCCCATCGACAGGTTGGGCACAAAATGCCCATCCATCACGTCGACGTGCAGCACCTCGGCGCCCGCGGCCGCGAGAACGCCGATCTGCTCGCCCAGCCGCGCAAAGTCGCTGGCCAGCAGCGACGGCGCCACCACCGGCCCCGCAAGCCGCCGCCAAGGATTGCCTCGTCGTATTGCCATAGTCTCCATTCAGCGTTGGAGCCTGCCGGACGACTCCAGACGCCGGTAGGCTCCGATCCTTGGGATTATATCCCGCCCCAAAGCGGTCGTCCAGCGTTCGTCTTACGGCGTTCCGGTAGGTGTGCGCATATCTTCTGGCAGTTGTAGGCTTATACGCAACCAGATTGAAACTTGGGATAGCGGCCCCCTTCTCAGCCCCGTTCACGGGGCTTCGCCACCGCGACAGCGGGGGTTTAGACCAGGCCTTCAGGCCTGGGTCGCCACTACTACTACTCTTCGTCGTACCAGCACGCTTTAGCGCGCTTACCCGTAGGGGCAGCCTTTAGGCTAAGGAAGGCTAAAGCCCTCTTGAAGCGCGCTGAAGCGTGCTACAAGAGAACAACAGGAATATCCCGCTTTCCCCCCCAGGCCTCAAAGGCCTGGGCTATACCCGCCTTCGGCGGGGCAAAGCCCCGTGAACGGGGCTCAACAATGGCCGACCACGCGAACTTCTTTCTGGATGCGCAACCGTCCCTATGGACTAAGACGAGCTGACGCCATGACCTGTAAACAGCCAGAAGATTATTTCGCACCCGTTCCGGTAGGCGGGATCAAGGGGGAAAACAGGACAGGCTACTTCACGCATCGCCCCCGCAGAATGTGTCGCCATCAACTCAAAAAAGCAGCCTGTCTCCTGATACCCGCTGCCATTTCGCTCGCCGGAACCTGGCCGGCCGGGACGATGTCCCGGCGGGTTTCACGTCGGGACCTCGGGAATCATTCGGGGCAGGCAGGTTGTCATTGGCCTTCGCCATGGGAACCATCTTCACCGCCTCTTCGCTTGCGGATCAACTCAATCGCACGCGCCAGGTTCCGCGAAACCAGGGCAACGTAATACTTGGCCTTCGCGGCCTCGAACACATCAAGCGCGAGGCGATAGGCCTTCACGGCCTGCTCGAGCCGCTCGGTGCCCGACTCCCGCTCACCGAGGGCCAGCAGGGCGTTGCCCAGGTTGTTCTGCGTCATCGCCCA
>CAYOBS010000443.1:0-2548 GCA_964402305.1 uncultured Planctomycetaceae bacterium
TCCGCCCAGTTCCGGGACATCCTCATCATGCTCAAGCCGGTCGGCAAGCACGCGCAAGGCGAGTGCCTTGGCCTTGGCCACGGCCTCTTCCCGCGTTTGTCCGTAGCTCATTACGCCGGGCAGATCGGGGATCTCCGCGATCCACCGTCCATCACTCTCGCGCTGAATTTCGATCTTCATTCTCTGTCTCCGGCACTCAGTCTAACTCGCATCCAAGGACTGCCCCGCCTTTTGCCGGGTATCTCACGCTTGCCGTCGTCAGTCCTGCCTGCGGGGCTGTCGGGCCGGCGAGGCGGCGGTCGCGGGTCGCAAGCACAAGGTCGATCCGCGAAGGCTCCCATCGCCCCCGGCCTATCTCCACAAGCGTGCCGACTATGTTGCGGACCATGTTGTACAGGAACCCGTTGCCCTGAACCGTGACGATGATCTCCCCGCCCTCCTCGGCCGTCTCGCAGCGGTAAATCGTGCGGACGGTGTTCTCGCGCTTCTCGGCAGAGGTCGCGAAGCCACGAAAATCGTGCGTGCCGATCAGCCTTGCCGCCCCGGCCGCGATGGCCCCGGCGTCCAGGGGCCGCCAGTAGTGATACACCTGGCCCGCCAACTCGACGGGCTTGACCGGCGACGGCCAGATCCGGTAGCGGTATGTCTTGCCGATGGCCGACATCGAGGCGTGGAAGCTGTCTGGGACGCACTCGGCCGAGAGGATCGCGATGTCCCGCGGCAGGCGCGAGTTCATAGCGCGGCGAAGCCCGACCAAAGGCACGGAGAAGTTCGTCGAGTGGAAGTTCGCCACCTGCCCGGCCGCGTGAACCCCGGCATCGGTCCGCCCGGCCCCATGCACGGTCACCGGGTGCTTCATGACGGTTGCGGCCACGTGCTCGATCCGCTGCTGAATGGTGTCCAGCGGCTCGAGCTGCCGCTGCCAGCCGTGGTACGCGGCGCCGTTGTACGCGATCACGAGCTTGATGTTCCGGCGAGCGGGTTGGTCCGAAAAGGAGGTCATGGGTCGAGTCTTCAGACTTCAATCAATTGAATGCCTTGGGCCTCGCTCTTCCTACTTCCTATCTACTAACTACTACTGCCTGCCGTTCACAGCAGCTCGGCGATCTGCACGGCGTTCAGGGCCGCGCCCTTGCGGATCTGGTCGCCGGAGATGAACATCTCGATGCCGCAGCCGCCGGGCTGGCTCATGTCACCGCGGATTCGCCCAACCAGCACGTCGTCCTGGCCGGAGGCGTCCAGCGGCATGGGGAAGTAGTTCCTGGCCCGGTCGTCGACGACGCGGATGCCGGGTGCGGTCGCGAGTATCTGCCGGACCTCATCCTCGGTGATGGGCTTGGTGAACTCGATGTTGATCGACTCGCTGTGGGCACGCAGCACCGGCACGCGGACGCACGTGGCCGTCACGAGGATGTCGGGATCGTGGAATATCTTTCGCGTTTCGAGGAGCATCTTCATCTCCTCGACGTTGTAGCCGTTGGGCCCGACCTCGGAGTTGTGGCTGAAAACGTTGAACGCGGCCAGGTGCGGCAGGACCTTGGGCTGGAAGGGCTTGCCGTCGAGCAAGGCCCGCGCGCCGGCCTTGAGCTCCTCCATCGCCGCGGCGCCGGCGCCGCTGGCGGCCTGGTAGGTGCTGATGACCAGCCGGCGGATGCCTCTGGCCTTGTGCAGCGGCCAGACCGGCACGTTCATGATGATCGTCGAGCAGTTGGGATTGGCGATTATGCCCTTGTGCTTTGCGATGTCCCGCGGGTTGACCTCCGGCACCACCAGCGGCACGTCGGGATCCATGCGGAAGGCGGAGGTGTTGTCCACCACGATGGCCCCGGCCGCGATCGCGGCGGGCGCAAACTTCCTGGACAATCCGCCGCCCGCCGAGGCAAGGACCAGCTCGACGCCGGCGAAACTCTTTTCCGTCAACTCCTCGACGACCAGGTCCTCGCCGCGGAATCTCAGCTTCTTGCCGGCCGAGCGGATGGAGGCCAGCAACTTCAGGCTCTTGACCGGGAAGTTCCGCTCTTCCAGCAGCTTGATGAACTCCGTCCCGACGACGCCGGTAGCGCCCATTATGGCAGTATGCCAAGCCATGTCTCTCACCGTCCGATGTATGAATTCCAAGTCCGTACGCCCCAGCCGCACCGATAGCGATCCGGGAGTGCGGCATCCTACCATACGGCAGAAAGTCGGCCAAGAATTTCGTCGGAATTGCCCGCCGCGGCGCGGCGGGAAGTCCCGGCGCGCGTGCGGGGGAAATCGTCATAGGTCTTATAGGACCCATAGGACCTATATCCCCTCCCCCCGGGGGCGTGGGAAAGATTCCGCCCCGCCGGGTGCGGAGGGCTATGGACAACGCCCGCGTCCTAACATATAACGAACGCATGATCTCGCGAATAACCGGCAGACTGGAGCGTCTTTTAGAGGGTGAGGCGCTGATGGACCTTGGCGCCGGCCTCTGCTACGACGTGCATGTTCCGGCCTGCGACGTCGAGCGGCTCCAGCGCTGTGCGGGACAGGATGTGACGCTGCACACCATCCACTACTTGGAGGG
>CAYOBS010000444.1:0-2513 GCA_964402305.1 uncultured Planctomycetaceae bacterium
AAGGCCGTGCCGTGGTCCGGGCTCGTGCGGATTATCGGCAGGCCGAGAGTCACGTTCACCGCGTCGCGCCAGGCAAGCAGCTTTATCGGGATCAGGCCCTGGTCGTGGTACATGGCCACCACGCAGTCGCACTTGCCCGCCAGCGCCTTGAGAAAGACGGTGTCGCCGGGGAAGGGCCCGTCGACGGTTATCCCGGCCTCCTTTGCCATGAGGATGGCCGGGGCGATGACGCGGATCTCCTCGTCGCCGAACTTGCCATCCTCGCCGGCGTGGGGGTTCAGGCCCGCCACGGCGATGCGTGGCTTTTCCAGGCTGAACCACTCGCGCAAGGCCCGGTCGGCCAGGTCGATGGGGTTAAAGACGCAGCCGATGGTGAACTCGTCGCGGATGGCGATGATCGCCGTGTGGATGGTGGCCAGGACGACCTTCAGTTGCGGGGCGACGAACATCATGGCCACGTGGCGCACGTGGCACTTTTCCTTGAGCAACTCGGTGTGGCCGGGGTACTTGTGGTATCCGGCCAGCTCCCACGCGGCCTTGGAGATGGGGGCGGTAACGATCGCGTCGATGAGGCCGGCCCTGGCGGCCTCGATGGCATCGACGCAGAACGCCATCGACGCCCGCCCGCCGATTTTGTCGGGCCCGCGCTTCATGCGGGTGGGCAGGACGATCTCGTCGTAGTCCAGCAACACCAGATCCTCGTCGTACCTGCGGATGTCCTCGTGGTGCTCGCGGTGAAAAGGCAGGTCGGCCTCCAGCATGTCGGCGGTGTAGGCCAGCAGCTCGGCCAGGCCGAAGATGACAAACCTCGCCCGCTGGCGCATGGCCTCGCAGGAGAGCATCTTGACGATGATCTCCGGCCCGATGCCGGCCGGGTCGCCCATGGTCACGCCGATTGTCGGTCGATAATCCGCCATCTCGCTCGCCGCGCGTCGCGGCCGCATATCGCGGACCAAAAGCGTCCGCATCAGACAAAACGCGCCCCACAGCCACACCGGCCGGGGGCGCCTCCACGCACCATCTTACCGCGGTAGGCCCCCGGCGCGGCGGGCAAAATAGGTAGTAGGCAGTAGGTAATAGGTAGTAGGGAACGGCAGAAGCAAGCCGTAGGTCATAGGTCATGCTTCGCGCTTGCCTTGCGTATAACTTATGCTATACTTAAAACATGCCAGGCGAAGTGCGATTCTCGCGGGTCAGCAAGATGCTTGAAGCCAAGGGATACCGGCTGACAAGAGTCAGCGGTTCGCATCATGTATTTACCAAGGCCGGAGCTCGCTAGGTACCGATCCCGGTGCATAAGGGCAAGGTGAAGCCCGCTTACGTCCGCATGATCCAGAAGTTGGAGGCCTGAAATGATAAAGCGCAAGAGCAGCCAAAAAGATATCGCAGCCCCCTTTGAGCCGAAGATCATGGACGCCGCCAGGCGGATCGCCGATGAGTACGACCTGGTCCTGCGATTCGAGGACGGCGAGTGGTACGGCCATGCGTTGGAATACCCGGAGGCTATGGGCGACGGGAAAACCGAAGCCGCGTGCGTTCGGGCCACGCGACAGGCCCTGACGGCAGCCGTTGCCACAATGCTGGAAGATGGGCAAACCCCGCCACCGTCCGCGCGGGAGGGCATCCGCTCCGCCCAGGTCAACGTGCGTCTTACACCCGAAGAAAAAGCCATGCTGGAATCCAAGGCCAGCAGCAAGGGTTTCCGCGGCCTGTCTGACTTCATCAGGACTACGGTGCTGGCGGAGAAGTGACGCGGCGGGGGCCTACGGCGCGGAAGGGGGAACGGGTTGTTGCGATTCCAGCCAGGCCCGTGCCATCTTGACCAACAGGCGGTCATTCCGCCCCTTGCGCCAGCGGCAAAGGGAACTGGTCAGCGTAATGCCGCCAAGGACCACTTGGACCAACCCAGCCGCCAAGCTCAGGCAGATGTAAATGGCCGAATGTCTTGCCCACAAGAGTTCGAAAGCACCTACAGGTGCGCTGAAGTCTTTCGGTATCCCGGCAACCCAGGCATGCGGCAGTTTCAATAGAAGCCACGCCCCGCTCCCCAGAAAACACAGCCCCAAGACAATGACCATCCATCTGGCGAAGGTCCAGGCCTTGGCCTTCTTCTCCATGCGCCGAAGCAATTTGTCCAGGTCGGCCCGTTCATCATGTGTCATTGGCATATGTGACTCCTGCTTGCTCAGCATGCCACCCGATGGCCCGTATTCTAGTCGCACGCCTCGGCGGCATCCACAACTCTCGCACGGTCTATGGTTTCCCCGCCGGCGGATTGGGCCTCCGCATCGCAACCTGGCCGGGGTATGATAGGGGCTTTACGACACGGACGGCAAAACGCCGGGGCTTATGAAGATATATCTGGAGACGATGGGCTGCCAGATGAACCGGCTCGACAGCGAGCTGGTGACGGCGTCTCTGCGCGCGGCCGGGCATGAGATGGTCGATGACCACGGCCAGGCCGAGGTGGTGCTGTACAACACGTGCTCGGTCCGCCGGCACGCGGAGGAGAA
>CAYOBS010000445.1:0-2497 GCA_964402305.1 uncultured Planctomycetaceae bacterium
CATCGGGTTGGGGTCGTCCTTCTTGATTCGGTCTTCGCTGCGCTTCGCCCCGACAAGCTGGTCGGCCGTGAAGAGTCCGCCGTCGGGGATACCGGCCCCGCGATTGGCCAGGTTGATGACACAGCGGACCTTGGGCTTGAGCGTCTTGCCGATTTCGTTGAGCAGGCGCTCAAGGCAACCATAGTAGGAAGTCTCGGGGACGGCGGCCCCCGTCGAGTGAATGTCCCGCAGTTCCCTGAGGTAGGTTTCCAACGGATTCATGGCTTTGGTTCTACCCCAATGGCGGCGTCTTGGCAACATGCCGGCGTTCCCGGCGGAATCCGGGCATCGGGCGCCCGGCTCAGGAGTTGATTTTATCGACGGCGGCGCGGACCAGGCGGATGTGTTCGGGCGTTGTTCCGCAGCATCCGCCGATGAAGTTGGCCCCGGCCGCGATGATGGCCGGGACGTACCGCGCGAACTCCGCGGGCCCCATGGGAAAGATAGTCTTGCCGCCTGGGCCGAGCTGTGGCAGGCCGGCGTTGGCCTTGATCCAGACGGGCAAGTCCGTCGCGGCCCGGAGAAGCTCGGCGATGCGGATGTAGTTTTCCGGGCCGATGCCGCAGTTAGCGCCCACGGCCGCCGCCTGGGCCGCTGCGGCCAGGCGGACGAGATCCGCCGGCTGGGTGCCCATGGTGGTGGCGGTCTTGTGTGGTCCGGAGTCGAAGGTCATGGAGCAGATGATCGGCAGCGGGCAGCCCTTGCGGACGCCCTCGACGGCCAGTTCGATCTCGGCAAGCTCGTTGAATGTTTCGAGCACGATCGCGTCGGCCCCGCCGGCCTCGGCCGCCCGTGCGATCTCCTCGTAGGCCGCGACGATCTCGCCGTTTGGGACCTCCTCCATCATGACGATTTTGCCGGTCGGGCCCATCGACGCGAAGACCTTGGCCTCGGTCCCGGCGGCGCGGCGGCTGAGGACGACGCCGGCCTCGGTCAACTCCGCCGCCCTCCCGGCCGCGGCGTGACGGGCCAGGACGAAGCGGTTGGAGCCGAAGGTGTTGGTCAGGATCACGTCGCTGCCCGCCTCGACGTAGCTGGCCGCGATGGCCTCGACGGCGGCGGGGTTCTCGACGTTCCACAGCTCCGGCGCCGCCCCGGCCTCCAGGCCGGCAAGCTGCATCTGCGTGCCCCACGCCCCGTCGGAAACACGGGCCTTTTTGGCAAACAACGCGAACGATTTTAGGTCAAGTATCATGGGAGAACTCCTTTCCGATAGAATAGATGATCTATCTTTCGCTCACGCTCAGCAAAGCCTAAATCCGAAGCACGAAATCCTAAACAAATTCAAATTGCCAAATTCAAATGTTCCAAACGCCGATGGCCGACACGGTACTGGTGAGAATACACGCGTTCGTGTTGGGGGTTTCTGACATTGGGATTTTGAATTTTGAATTTGTTTAGGATTTCGTGCTTCGAATTTCGTGCTTTGACCGGTGGAGTCAATGTTGTCGCACTAGGGTGCCGTCAACCTTGATTTTGCGGGTGCCGTGGCTGCCGTGTTCAGCGGCGAAGTGGTCGCAATCGCCGTGTCCACGACACCCGCACCCGTAATTTCGATCTTGACGGCACACTAGGGTGTCGCCGGCCTTGTTGCCGGCTGGGTCGTCGCGGCGGCCTCCAGTCTGGCGAGTTTCGTGGCAAGCTCGTTCTGCGACGGGTCGAACTTCAGGCTTTTCTTCCACGCGGCGATGGCCTCGGTCAGCAGCTCGGGCTTGTCCGTCGCGCGGTGAAGCTCCAGCAGCAGTTCGCCGAGGCGGTACTGGACCAGGGCGTCCTGGGGCGCTATCTCGGCGGCCTGGTGGATTGCCACAATCGCCCGGCCGTAGCTGCCAGCCTCCCTTGCCGCGGCGGCCAGGTTCACCCATGCGGAGACCTCGTCGGGTTTGAGCTTGGCGGCCTTGGAGAAAGACTCCATCGCGTCGGCGGGCCTATGGAGGTCCATGTATACCTCGGCCAGGAAACAGTGCGCCGAGGCCATGTCGCCGTCCAGGCCGATCACCCGCAGCCAGGTCTGGCGGGCGTCCTCGAGCCTTCCCTGGGCCTGGTAAAGCATCGCCAGGTTGTACCACGCCTCGATGGACCGCTCATCCTTTGCCAGCAGCTCGCGGTACTGCATCTCGGCCCGGCCGAAATCGCGAACGCGGCTAAGCGCCAGGGCAAGGTTGAACCGGGCGGTCTGGTCGTTGGGGTCCATGCCGAGGATGGAATCGTAGATCGGCACGACCTCGGCGAACCGCCTGGCCGCGACGAGCGAGACTGCCAGGGCGCGAAGGCTCGACAGGCGGGTCGGGTCGAGCTCGACGGCGCGGTACATCATCTTGACGGCCGAGTTGGGGTCGTTCTTCGCCAGCGCGCGGTCGCCGGCGGCGATGTAGAAGTTGGGGTCGCTATCGGTCGCGGGGGCCGCCTTGGGGATCGGCGCAAGGGTGGGCGCGGGCTGCTCAGCCGAGGGCGGCTG
>CAYOBS010000446.1:0-2497 GCA_964402305.1 uncultured Planctomycetaceae bacterium
TGCTCCACTATGCAAGGGCTGGATAACATATTCCCGGCAACGGTGCTACAGTGTCACAATAAGTGCGACTTGCCGCGAAATCCATCCACGTCGTGAACAAGGAGACGAAGCGATGACTAAGAAGATGTTCTGTGGCGCATTGTGCCTGCCGGCGGTTCTGGCATTGGGACTGTCCAACGCGTCGGCGGTGGGCTATCACTATAATCGCAATGCCGAGACCTACATGGAAGTCGGCAATGCGCCGGGCTGGGCCATGGCGGATATGTTGAAAGCAGTCAAATGATCGGGCGATTCCACATTTCCAAGATCGCGGCCATCCCCGCCGCGGCCGCGGTGTTCTTCCTGCTTGGAAGCGTGACCGTCGGGGTTTCCGCAACCGGCGACAAGGACACGCCGGCCGATGCCGGGGACGGCTTCGTCTGGAACTCCCCCGTTCCCGACGACTGCCCGTTCCCGCGCTCGCCGACGCTGACGGGTATTTTCTTCACCGGCCGCCACGGCGATTATCACTGCGGCGACACCTTTTATCCGTCCTGGGCGAGCGATGGAAACCTGTATTCGCCTTGGACCGACGGAATCACCGACGGCGTGCGATGCACGTCCGGGGGCAGCGAGGAAAACGGCCGGCGCACCGGCCATGCCGTGATGATCGGCGACGACCCGCTGAAGATGGTCATCAGGAACACCTCTCCGCCCAAGAAGGCCGACTCCAAGCCCTACCGGGGAAGATACCCGTGCGGCTCCCTGGTGCACGACGGCATCTGGTACTACGGCACCTACTGCCTCGGCCCGTCCGCCATTCTCGTCCACCAAGGCTTCAAGTGGAACTGGCCGAACCTCGGGCCGATGCCGGGCTTCCAGATCTCAAGGGACTTGGGCAAGACTTGGGCTCCTTCGCCGCTCTCGCCCGAAAACCCGCTGTTTCCCGAGCCGGACAAATATCTCGGCCCGGTGAAGATGGGGGCGCCGCACTTTGTGGACTTTGGCAAGAACATGAAGCACTCGCCGGATGGGAAGGCGTACCTGCTCGGGATGGGCGCAACGGTCACGGACCCCAAACCGCGCCCGTGCATCAAACCTGGCCCTCCCGGGAAAGCGTTCGAGCCCAATCCGGGATGCGACGAGGATTTCGCGCACGCCAATCTCAGTTGGATCACCGCGGATCAGGTCTATCTCACAAGGGTCACGCCCTCGCCCGAAACCATCAACAACCGCGCCGCCTATGAGTTTTTTGCGGGACACAACCCGCGGGGGCTCCCTGTCTGGACGGCGGATTTCGGGAAGATCAAGCCCATGATCGAGTGGAACAATCACATGGGATGCGTCACAGCCACCTACGTCCCCGGTCTCAAGAAGTACCTGATGTGCGTTACCGATGGTTGGCCGACCGTGGCGAAGATGACCTCCTACATCCTGGAAGCCGACAAGATCACGGGGCCATGGCGGATGGTCGCCCACATGAAGGATTTCGGCGAGCAGGCGTACTTCCTGAATTTCCCGAGCAAGTTCATCAGCGACGACGGCAGAACCCTCTGGTTGTGTTACTCCGCGAATTTCAGTCCCGGTTGGAACGGGGTGGAATTGAAGTTCAATCCGCCCGGCGGGCGTTATGGCTTGAGCCTGCACGAAATTAGACTGCTGGGACCCGCTGACAACAACTCAAAGTGAATAAACCATGAAAAACAGGCCTCCGATTGGTATTATTGCCCTGCAACTCAAGAGGAGATAATCGTGACGACAAGAACCCGCATCAAAAGGGACCGAACTGCTTACTATCAAAGGATCAAGCTATGAAGCGACGTGACTTTCTCAAGGTCGTCGGCGCGCTGTCGGCCATGCCGTCCTCACTGGTTTCAGCCGCGGAAGAGGCGGCGGCGCAATCGCAGGCCACTGCGCTCGCCGGCGCCGCCCCGTTGCACGCCGCCGACCGCAAGCCCAACTTCCTTTTTATCTACACCGACGATCAGCGCTGGGACGCGATAGGCGTGGTCCAGCGCGAGCAGGGCGAGCGGGCACGCTTCCCGTGGTTCAAGTCGCCGAACATGGACCGCCTCGCCGCCGGGGGCGTGCGCTTCCGCAACGCTTTCGTCACCCTCTCGCTCTGCTCCCCGAGCCGCGCCGCTTTCCTCACCGGCCGCTACAACCACCTCAACGGCGTCACCAGCAATGACACGCCGTTCCCGGAGAGTTCTGTCACCCACGCCACACTGCTCCGCGCCGCCGGCTACCGGACCGCCTACATCGGCAAGTGGCACATGGGCGAACAGCGCGGCCAGCGCCCCGGCTTCGACTACTCGGCGAGTTTCATCGGCCACGGCCGCTACCAAGACTGCCCCGTCGAAAGCAACGGCCTGTCCACACCCACCCAGGGCTGGATCGACGACGTCAGCACCGACCATGGGATCGAATGGATCAAGCAGAACCGCGACCGGCCGTTCTCGGTGGTCGTCGGCTTCAAGAGCCCGCACACCCCGCGCGGCGGGGCCAATCTCCCCGA
>CAYOBS010000447.1:0-2489 GCA_964402305.1 uncultured Planctomycetaceae bacterium
CCCCTTTTTCGAAAACGGGGACTGGCTCCGCTGCTGTTTGGCGGTGCCTGTCCCCTTTTTAGCTTCTGGCTGGGGCCGCGCCGCCGGCCCGCCCGCCTCGCCGGGCGCCTGGTCCGGGCCTTCCGGCAGTGCCAGGTGCAGCACGGCCTGCTGGGTTGCCTGCTCGCGCGCGAGCTCGCCCGAGATTCGCCCGGTCCGCATCACCACGATACGGTCGGCCAGGCCAAGCAGTTCCGGCAGGTCCGAGCTGATGACCAGCGCAGAGAGGCCGCGATCGGTCAACTCGCGTATGAGGCGGTGGATGTCCGCCTTGGCGGCCACGTCAACGCCGCGCGTGGGTTCATCAAGTATCAGCACCCGCGGGGCCGTGCCCAGCCACTTGCCCACCAGGACCTTCTGCTGGTTGCCGCCCGACAGCGTATCCGTCGGCGCCGAGGCGGCGGGCGCCTTGATGCCCAGGTCCGCAATGAGGCGCTCGGCAAAGTCCTTTTCCCGCGCCGCACTGAGCAGGCCGCACGTCGTCATCGAGCCCAGCACCGCCAGCGTGAGGTTCTCAGACACGCTCATCGGCTGGATGAGCCCGACGTGCTGGCGGTCCTCGGGCACCAGTGCGACCCCGGCCGACATCGCGGCCTGGCACGACCCGCCCGGCAGGCGCCGGCCGTCCACGATAACCTGTCCGGCGTCGGGCCGGTCGATGCCGAAAATCGCCCGCGCCAATTCGCTGCGGCCCGCGCCGACCAGCCCAGCCAGGCCGACGATCTCGCCGGGCCGCACCGTCAGCGTGATGTCCTCGAAGACGCCTCGGCGGCCCAGGCCGGCGACTTCGAGCATGGGCTTATCGCCCGGCGGATGTGCGGCCGGGCCGACCGACAACGCATCGAGCTCGCGGCCCACCATCATGGCGATCAGGTCGGCGCGGTCCACGTCGGCGGTCGGGCGCGTGCCCACGAGCTGCCCGTCGCGAAGGACCGTCACGCGGTCGCTCAGGGCGAAGACCTCCTCCAGCCGATGGCTCACGTAGAGGATCGACACGCCCTCGGCGCGAAGCTGACGAATGATGCCGAAGAGCACCTCGCACTCTTTGCTGGAGAGGCTCGCCGTCGGCTCGTCCAGGATCAGCAGCCGGCAACTGTGAGACAGGGCCCTGGCCAGCGAGACCATCTGCCTCCGGGCAACCGACATCTCGCCGACGGGCGTGCCAAGCTGCGCCTCGGCGCCCGTGCGGGCCATGAGATGACGAGTCAGGCTACGCATCCGCCGACGGTCCAGCAGCAATCCGCCCATCCGCACCGGCTCGCGACCGACGAATATGTTGTCGGCTGAGTCGAGGTCCTCGAACGCCGCCGACTCCTGATGAATCACCGCGACGCCCGCATTCTCGCACCCGCGCACATCCCCCAGCGGCAGCGGCGTGCCCCACGCGACGACCCGCCCCGCGTCAGGCCGATACACGCCCGAGAGAACCTTGATCAGCGTGCTCTTGCCCGCTCCGTTCTCGCCGCACAAAGCGTGAACCTCGCCGGGGCGAATGTCCAGGCTCAAGTCGCGCAAAGCCCGCACGCCGCCGAACGACTTGCTCACGCCACGAATGTCCACGCACGAATCCATGCACGCCCGCCGGCAGGAAGCCCACGCCGGCCATTCCAGGCCGACATGGCTCCGATTGTAGGCCCACAAGATAAATCCGCAACTGTCATGCTGAATGCAATCCCGTCGAAACACGGAACATGCAAAGCGGGCAATTTTCCGGCTGGATGACGCAGTTCAGTCTTGACACGGTTAACTGTGTCAATGAAAACGCCTCCCGCAAGCGGCTTTGCCGAAAAGTCTTACGGGAGGCGATCTTCCTTACGCGGAGAGGGTGGGATTCGAACCCACGCTACACCTTTCGGCGTAGACCGGTTTAGCAAACCGGCGCATTCAGCCGCTCTGCCACCTCTCCGTGCCTTGCGGCGAGCGGATGACTCTATACGTTATCGGCCGGCGGGTCAATAGGCTTTGCGAATGATACTTGCGAAAGGTCCTTGGCGATTGATCGGCGGGAAGCGGGATTGTTTGCCATTTGACCGGGCGGGGGTGTATAATGGATGCGAACGTGAGAATATGCCGATGTTGCTTATGGCATCGCGCTTGTTCGGGGGCGAATTGGATTCGACCGGACGAGTTGAGGTGTCGGTGGCGTGCCCAGGTTTCCAGGAGGCCTGGTTAAACACCTGGAACAATGTTACATGCCAATCAGAATCTGGCAATGGCTGCCTGATTAGACAGCCCGCCGGCTGGGCCTTGCCCGCGAGGCTCACCCGGCGAAAAACAGCGGGCTTGCCGGCGGCGAGTGGGATGGTTACGCCGCCGGGACACCCGGCCATCCTGGCCGTGACGGACCGCGTCGCTTCGGGCCCGATCGGCGAGAATCAAAAAAGCGACTATGCACGTAGAGGCCGGCATTGAAACGTCACGGGACCCGGGTTCGATCCCCGGCGCCTCCA
>CAYOBS010000448.1:0-2481 GCA_964402305.1 uncultured Planctomycetaceae bacterium
TCGGAGGACCTGCACCACTTCGTGGTCAATTACCTGCTGGACATGTTCGAGGGCAACCTCGCTCGGGCCGGGATGCAAGCCGATAAGCTGCGAAGCCTCGGCTTCGCGGGAATCGGGGCGGTCGATAATTTCCTCGAAGGCAAGGCCGACGAGCCGGCACTTGGGCACATCCCCGCGCCGATCCGCGAGGGCTTCCTTCGCGAGCTCAAGGCGCGGGTGAAGTAGGGCAGGGGACAATGGACAATGGACAATGGACAGTTGACAGGGGACAGGGGACAGGGGACAGGGGACAGTGGACAGTTGACAGGGGACAGGGGACAGTTGACAGGGGACAGCGAAGACGGGGGTTGGCAACGCAATACTGCTTGGCGGCGCCTGTACACATTTTCGTGTGGGAACAAATCGGCCGCGAGATCCTTGGTTCGGGATCCCGCGGCCGCGATGTTTTGTTGAGCCGTCATCGAAACGGCTATCAGTTGTCAATTGTCAATTGTCAATTGTCAATTGTCAATTATCAATTATCAATTATCAATTATCAATTATCAATTGTCAATTGTCAGAATTGTCAAAAGTCCTTGCCGCCCACTGGAGGCGGGGGGTTTCCGGGCTCGCCGCCCGCGGCGCCGCGGAACTGCATGAACATGCCCGCGACGTCCTTGATCAGGTCGGTTGGGAAGAATATGACGGCGTGCGCGCTCTGGCCGGTCGTGCCCGCGCCGATGGCGATGGGGGTCTTGCAGGTGATCTTGAAGGGCGGCATTTCCTCCTCGGGCGACACCACCCTCATGCCGCTGACAATGACGTCGTAGAGGTTTGACGCGCTGAAAAGGGCCACCATGTTCCGCTCGGCGGGCATGTGCTTCATCGCGGCCAGGGAGTTGGGGTCCGTGCCGATTTTGCCCGTGCCGGCTGTGGCGGCCTTGACGGCCTCGGCGAAGAAGGCGCCCGAGCCGCCGATCGTCATCACGACGGTGTTCTTGTCGGTCGCGGCGATGCGCATGTGCAGCTTGTCCTCGCCGAGGACCTTCTTCATCTCGGTCCGGTCGGCCTCTTCCATCTTCTCGAGCATGGGAGCCTCGACGACGATGGCGTCGGCTGAGATCGCCCCGACGGTCTCGATGCCCTTGACGTACTTGACGACGACGCCGTTGGCATCCGGCTCATCCTTTCCGAAGTGCTTGATAAGCCCCTGGGCGATACCGGCGTAATCGGCCAGCAGGTCCTTCATCTTGGCGGAGTCCTTGCACTGGATGACCAGGCTCAGCCCGAAGACGCCGGCCCCCGCCGGTGCGCCGCCGCCGACAAACTGAACGCCCGTCACCTGGTCATTGGCATCCTGGTATGACTTCTTGATCGCCGCCTTGAGGTCGTCGGGCATCCCCGCAATCGGCTGGCTGAGCAGCAGCGAGTTGATCATGTCCAGGCCGACCTGGGCCTGCTGCGGGGAAGTGCTCCCGGCGGCGCCCAGGGCCAGGACGTACGGCATGTTGGGCAGGGCGTTGAGCCCCGCCTTGCCTGTGAGCTTTGCCGCGGCCAGCGCCTTGGCGTAGGGGCTTTCGGGCTGGAAGCTGAGCATCTCGTCGAAGACAAGCCCGCCATCGACGAACCGCCCTGCCAGCGTAATCATGTCAAGCTGCGAGAGGATTTCGCGATAGATCTTGAAGTACGTGCCGAGCAGCGGCGCCATTTCCCCAGCCTGGGCCGACATCTGCGCCTCGGCAAGCTGCATCACCTCAATCATCGCCGGCCCGGCGACCTTGCCGTTCATGCAGACAGCCACGTCCGACTCGGTGACGGCCTTGAGCTGCTCGGCCGGCAGCTCGGACGACGCCATCTTCGTGGCGGCCGCTATCGCATCGAGGGCCTTGTCGTTTGGGCTGATCATCACGTAGCTGCCGATCTGCCCGGCGAACATCGGACCCGGCGGCAGGGTTACTTTCATGTACTTGCCCGCCTGCTCGGGGTTGTACGCGCCCAGGAGACTCTTGACGTCCTTGCCGGGGATGAAGAAGACGACCGGCAGCTTCGGTTCGGGCTTCGGCTGGGTGGTCTGCTGGGCAGCGTCCGGGGCAGGCAGTGCGTGGCCCATGGCGTCGCCCATTAGTTCCGTCAGGTTGATGTCGAACGCCTTGAGGTCCAGCATCACCGCCGCAAAGCCGCCCTTGGGATTGAACCCCTCACCCAGTTGCGCCGCGCCCTTAAGCATGTCCAGCACCGGCATCTGGACCATCTTGTTGGCATCGGCCGCATCCGGTTGGGAGAGCATCTGGCCGAGGCCTAGCTCGCCAATGAACTTGTCGATCTTGCCGGTCATCGCCTCGATGCTCGGTGCGACCACGAAGCCCATCGACCCTGCCGGGATGTGGCTGATGACCGGCTCGGGCTTGTCGGCCTGAGCCCAGGCCGATGCCGAAAGCAGCAGGATGCACGATATTGAAAGAATCCTTCTCAAGTTAGCCATAACCATGATCTCCTTAGTAA
>CAYOBS010000449.1:0-2479 GCA_964402305.1 uncultured Planctomycetaceae bacterium
ATCTGTCCGCAGTTCTCTCTTCGAGACTACTTCGGGGCGATACTGGCAGCGCAGACCGGGTCGCTGGATCACCTTCACGATGAAGCGTGGCATCTGACTGTGCGTCGTTTCAACCCCGCCTCCCTGATCACGCCGAGCGGCCGCAGTTTGCTTGCGCAGCTCTTGAAAGCCTCACGAGCGGTCATCATCGAGGATGTTGACGTGGGGCCTGAGCACCTCAAGCAACATCGGGCTCAATTCGGGCTCCCCGGCTCCGCTGCCGTCTTCTGCACCCGCGACGGCTTCCGCACCGAAGCCAACTACTACGTCGTTACTTCCCGGGAATGGGCGAGCCATGTGAGGGGAGAACGGATGTGGTAATCGTGGAACGACGGGACCGAAAGGGGCCTATTCTAACGCCCTCGTCACTTCCGTGCCTCGGGGATATGCCCACGATCAACATCACCGAGGGCTGTGCGCATGGTTGCTCCTACTGCTACACCCAAGGTTATTCAAGCTTTCCCGGCGCGGGACGTGTCGTCCTGTTCGACAACATTCCAGAACTCGTGCGGGCCGAACTAGGTCGCAAGCGTCGGCGCCCCCGGCGTGTCTATTTCAGTCCCTCCAGCGACGCGTTCCAGCCATCGACGGACGTCCAGGACGTTACACACCAGACGATGTCCATCCTGCTGGAGTGGGGTATCGAGGTGGCATTCCTCACGAAGGGGGCATTGGAGGAAAGGTTCCTCGCCCTCTTCGCCAAGGCACCGAGACGGGTATATGCCCAAGTTGGCATCACCACGCTGGACGAACGTCTCTGGCAGACCTTTGAGCCGGGAGCCGCTCCTCCGGCAGCGAGGCTCCGGAACATAGAAAGCCTGGCCCGGATTGGGGTATCGACCGAGGCCCGGCTGGACCCGCTGATACCCGGCCTGACAGACACCGAAGAGAATCTCTCGGTGTTGTTGGCGGAATTAGGGCGGCGGGAGGTCCGGAAAATTGCAGCCAGCTACCTGTTCCTGCGCCCGGCGTTCGCCCTGCGGCTGTCCGAGCAAGTGCATCTGCTCGCCGGCTCTGCATGCTCGCCCGCGAGTTGGTCTTGGGGGCGGCTTGCCGACGGCGTTGGCGGTGGGCAGATGGTGGACTCGGAAACTCGCCGGTGCGGGTTTGGGCGGCTTCGGGGCTTGGCCGACAACCACGGGATAGAACTGCACGTGTGCGCCTGCAAGAATCCCGACCTGGCCTCCGCGCCTGGTTGCCTGATTGCGGGGCCTGCGCAGTCAAGCCAGCCATCTCGCGAGATACCCCTCTTCCCCGAGTAGACGAAAACCCCCCGCCCCCTCCGTTAGGAGCCCCAAGGGCCGGCCACAGCCCCCCGCCTGCCCCGGTGGGGCCAGCCCGAGGGCCAATGCAAAATGAAATTTCCTATCAGTAGTTGATCCTGGCCGGACTATTCCAGATTCACGCCTCCAGTATCATAAGCCGGCCTGGCAGGACGCCGGCCTCCACGGGCAGTTCGGGGCCGACGTCGCCATCGACCTGAACCGCGGCCCCCTTGCCGCTGATTCGCAGGGACCTGGCCCGTACCCTGATGGCCCCGGCTTGCCTATCCCGGCCCAGCAGCACGAGCAATGCACCGCGAAGAAACCCGGCCCTGCCGTCGCACGGAACCACCAGCACGTCGAGCAGCCCGTCATCGGGCCGGGCCGACGCGAACACCGGCAGACCAGGCCCGTATGTCGGCAGGTTGCCCGCTATGACAATCCCAGGTGCGTTGAAGATCTCGTTGCCATCGACGTGGACAGTCAAGGCCGGATACTTGTATTGCCAGAAGGTCTCCCATATCGGCCCGACGTAGTCCAGGTTGCTGACAGGCCCTTTGCGTTTGCGGGCCAGCAGCTTCACGACATGCCCGTCGAAGCCGACGCCAAGGCAGGCAATGCACAGGCGCTCGCCGTTGACCCTGACAACGTCGATCGCGCGGCGGCGTCCGCGGCCTAGCGCGGCTATGACATTCGAGGCGTCCAGCGTCATCCCGAACGCCTTGGCGAAGAGGTTCTCGTTTCCCAGCGGCAGGTGGTAGAGCGGTATTTCCCGGCCAAGCAGGCCTTCGCTTACCTCCCGCACGGTTCCGTCGCCGCCGCCGACCAGCACGGCGCGGGCGTCATCGGCGACGCCGGCGGCAAGCTCCCGGGCATGTCCAGGCCCCTGGGTCCGCGAGATGACCAGATCGTAGCCTTCCCGGCGCAGCCGCTCGCACAGGCCGCGCAGGCGCTCGACGGCCTGGCCTGGGCCGCTGATCGGATTGACCACTATGCACACCCGGCCTGCCACTAAGCTTTTCTCCATGTCTCCTTGGCCCGCGCTGACCTCGCCGGGGCCTGCGGCGCCTTGATGACCATCGAGCCTTGACCGTCGAGCCTTGACCGCAAGGTGCGGTTCTGGCATCATCCGCGATGTCTTGTCAGTGTCGCTGCCGCCCGGGACCATGCTTCCTAAG
>CAYOBS010000450.1:0-2473 GCA_964402305.1 uncultured Planctomycetaceae bacterium
CGGTGTAGGGGTTGGTCTTGGAACCGACCCACCCGCCCGACTTGGCGAACTCGAAAATGTTCTTTTCCAGTTCATCGGCATTGCCCGGGCCGGAAAACTTCGTGGTCCGCCCGACCCAGTCGGCGGCGTCGATGGCCTTTTCCTCGGCCGCCTTCACGCCGCCGGCGCCCTTGAGGATCGCATCGAGCAGTTCCTTGGCCTTGGCGTTGGTTGCATCGACGTCCACGACGACCCGCACGTTGGGCACGAGTTCAAGGAAGTTCTGCTCCTTCATCTTCGTGTTGTAATCGGGGTTCTCCGTCGACGTCTTCAATGCGGCCTCGTACTTCTTCCGCGAGAAGTCCATGATGACCTTGATAGCGGTCTCCTTCACGGGCGGGAGGTTCTTGACGGCCTGCTCCAGCTTCACCAGCTTCGGCCAGGCGTCGGACATGTAGGCCGCGCCGATGTCATTCTGCTTGGCGTCGTTGCGGTATGCCTCCATCTTGGCCTTGAAGGCGGCCTCATCGTCGCCGTATCGCTGGTGCATGTCCTTGATGAACTTCTCGATCTGGGGAAGAACCTCTTTTTCCATACGGGGGGTCAAGCCGACCCATCGAGCCAATTGGTCCTGCGGGATGCCGCGGCAGTGGCGATCGACGTCCTTGTCCTCCACCATGGTCACGAGGATTTCGAACAACTCGCGGCAGTCGGCGGGGACCAGGCCCTCGTGCTGGGGATTGCGCCCGTTGAGCGTGGCATCCAGCGCGAGGGCCTGCTTTCCAGCCGCCTCGGCGCCGGCCTCGGCGCCGGCGACGCCGCCGGCCAGCGACTGGAGTTCGGCCTTGATGCGGGCCATTTCGGCCGTGGCCCGAACGCAGGTCGGGTGCTTCTCGGCGTCGGCGGGCTTGGCGGCGTCCTGGCACTTCTTGATTGCCGCGACCAGCGGCGTCTCGCACTCCTCGCCGATGGTCTTGATGGCGCTGGCGGCGCCTCCCTTGGTGTTCACCGGGTTCTTCGCCCACGTCAGCGTCTTGTTCGCCTCGGCCAGCAGCTTGTCCATTCGAGACCGCAGCGGCACCGGCGCGCCGTCGACCGCCAGCAGCGGCTCGTCGGGGCGGAAGCAGGTGTTCAATTCCTTTTCGAATTTCGGATACCAGGCGGCGATCAAGTCTTTGGCGGCCAACAGGTCGGGCGTCCGCTCATCCCAGCCGTCGATGATCGAGCCTTCATAGCCGCCCAGCAACGTACGGAAGAGGTCGGCGTCGGGGGCCGCGCCCTTCTTGACGCGGCGGACCACGTCGCTGACGGTGGCCAGGTTGCCGCTGCCGCGGCCTTTCTTCAATTCCGCGGCCGGGGCGGGCGCGGCGGGCTTGGGCGTGTCCGCCGCGGGCTTGGGCGCAGCGGCAACGACGGGCTTGTCATCCACCTTCATCGGCGGGGGTTGGTTGGCGGCATTGGCCACGGGGGGCTTGTCGATCGCCTTGGCCGGTGCGCCACCGGCCTTGGCGGCCGGGGCCTGGCCCTTGACGCTCGCCAACTCCGCTTGGGCACGCGCGAAGGCCGGATGCTTGCTAAGTCCCGCAAACCCCTTGCCTTCGTCGCCGGCGGTCGAGTGCTTGGCCAGTTCGGCCTCGGCGGCGGCAATCGCCTCGGCGCTCTTGTCTCGGCGGGCCTTGCCTACGGCATCGTCCAGCACTTGCCGGTAGTTCTTCCATTGCCCGAACACCTTGGCGACCAGCGGCGCCTCGCCGGGCCGGTAGCAGGTCCAGATGCCCCGCTTGTCCAGTTCCGCCGTCAGCGATTTGAGCTTCTCCGTCGCCTGCGCCAGCGACGGCTCATCGCCCGGCTGGCCGTCGATCACCAGGCTGCGATCCACGTGGTCGGCCAGGTTGAACACCACCGCCGACAGCGCCGCGGCGGAATCGGAGGTATCCTTGCCGGCCGCCTTGGCCGAGTCGTATTCGGCGATGGCCTTGGCCGCGGCGGCGTCAACCGTCTTGAGGTCGGCACGAACGGAAGTCAGGTACATAGTGCCCTTGGGCTTGGATTGGCCCATGCCGACGCCCCCAAGCATCATCACCGCTGCCACCATCGCCGCGACGATCATCACCTTTTTCTCGCGCATGCCGAACACTCCTTCGTAATTGTTTGGCGAGTGAACCGCCCTGTTGGCGGAAACACCACCTCATTAACACCATTCTTGGTCCGCGGGGTAGTCATGTCAAAATATTTCCGGTTCATCCGACTAAAGCGTACTTTGTCTCGTGGAGGCCATAACAAACCTTCGCCGGTGTTGACCGGCCTCGACGAAGATGCTTATAATAAGCCCGGCATCAAGAGTTGCGCGAGGGTACCGGCCCTTTGACCGCACGGCAACCTGTCGCCGGCTGTTTGAGCCCTTCAGGCTCAAGAAGGCAGGTTGGAGCATCAAGAGAAGTGTCGGAAGTAACCGAAAAAACGAACGGCGACATGTTCGACAGCAGCGACAGCG
>CAYOBS010000451.1:0-2467 GCA_964402305.1 uncultured Planctomycetaceae bacterium
CAGGCTCAGCACGGTCACGATCGCCCCCATCGCAAACGCGGGCCGCAGCAGCGACAGGGTCGATATCCCGCTGGCACGGGCCGCCAGCAACTCGTTGTCCTGGCTGAACCGCCCGTAGACCAGCGTGCTGGCGAACAGCGTGGCGACGGGCAGTGTCAGCGAGAGCATCACGGGGACGGTATAGAGGAAAAGCTCGAGCAACTGCCGACCGGCCAGGCCGAGCTTATGCAGCGGCTGAATGATCGCCAGGACGCTCATCAACAGCGTCAGGGCCACCAGCGTCAGCATCGTGACCTTCACCAGGTCCTTCAACAAGTATGCGTGCAGCGTCTTGAGCAAATCGGCACCTCTTTCGCCGCCCCGCCGGCTTGTCGCGGGCCGGCCCGGAGCGACGAGTTGCCCCTATTGCAACCGCTGGAGCCTCCCGGGTCAAGCTTTACGCGCCCGGCGGGAACCCAGCGGGGAGCGACCTTTCTTTCCGGCGGCACTTGCTTTGGCCTCAATCACGCCAATTTGCAGAGCTTTATTGCGGATTGCGAATTGCGGATTGCGGATTGTCTGGGCGAGTATCTTCCGGGAAAGGAATCCGCAATCCGCAATCCGCAATTTGACGGCCTTGTGCGGGCGGGAGGCGTTTAGCTAGAATACGCCATAGTTAATACTGGGTTTGATCCGAAAAGAATAGGCATGGCAAAGTTGATGAAGTCTTTGGAAAAAATGCTGACATGGAAGTTGGCCCTGGCGATCGCGGGCGCCGCGGCGGTTGTCGGGTGCGAGGCCCATCAGATAAGCCCGCCTCCGGTTACGGTCGAGCAGTACGAGAAGGCGCTGTCCGACTCTTCGGCGGACTATCCGCCCCGGACGGTCGTGCTGCACAACCTGCGGCGGGTGCTGGACCCGAAGCTCTCCGAGGCGAACCGTGTCTCATCGCTGAACCTCGTAAGGCGGCTCGACCAGGACGACCCCGACGTCCGCTCCCAGTTGACCGGCATCCTGGCCGACGAGGCCAATGGCGAGACCCTGCGCCTGGCGGTGCTGGAGATGCTGCTGGGCAAGGACGACCCAACGCTTTCGGAATACGCCGTCCGCATCCTGCCAGGCCTGAAGGCCGACAGCCCCGTGCGCGAGAAAATCCTCGCCTGGCTAGGCCGAAACCCGGCGCCGGGCGTGCTGGCTGAAACGGTCCGCCTGTGGGCACTGGAGAAGTCGCCCACGGGCCTGGAGGAGCCTCGTTTCCGCCAGACAGTCGAGCGGATCAGCGGCAAGAACTGGGACCAGGCCCTGCTGGAGGCGGTCAACACGCCGAATTTCCCCGCGGCCGAGCAGGCTATCGAACTGCTGGTCGCCCGCGTACCGCAGGACAGGCTCCGCGCACAGGTGGGGGCCATGCAGGCCAGGACCGACGTCGTCCTGGCGCTGCAGGTTCTCATCCGCCGGTTCGACTATTTCCCGATGAGCCGCCCGGCGATCCTTGGCAGCATGGCCCTCGGCAAGACGCCGCAGGCGCAGTTGGAGGACGCTTCCCGCCTTGCCGCCGACTGGCGGCAGAACTACGGCTACCTCTTCGACGTGCGGGACCTCCACCTGCTCAACGAACTGGCTCGCGATCCGATGCGCAAGAACCTTCGCCGGACCCAGTTGATCCTGGAGCTGGCTCGGAGCTTCATCAAGCGGCCGCACGTCCCTCGTAAGATCCTCCGCGCCAGCGGGCCTTACGACTTCAGCGACCAGCTCAGCAAGCACGTCGACAGCCTAAGCATGGCCGACCTGTGGAACCTGCTGATCGTCAATGAAATGCTCAGCCGCCCGCAGGTGCAGACGGCGCTGAAGAGGATGGCCGATCTCGACCTGGCGGATACCAGGATCGCCTGGGGCGGGTTGATCTTCTACGAGAGCGGCCAGGCGGAAGCCAGGCTTTACCCGGCCGATACATCCGCCGGGGCGGACGACCTGACTTACCGCCCATCGGCCCAGTTGTTGAAGGACGGCCGGGCGTCGCTGTGCCGGTTCTTCGGGCACTTCGAGAAGGTCAACAACGCCGGCAGGGCTGGACCGACCAGCGACGAACTACGCCGCGCCGCCGAGGAAAACGCCTGCGGCCTGGTGCTGACCAGGGTCACCGCCGATTCGTTCTGCGCCCACTACTTCAATCCCAGGGGCCTGGTGATATCCCTTGGGACGCTGCCGCTCAGGTGACGCGCGGCCGCGCGGGCGTCAAGAGGGGTGGGGAAATAGGGTGACTGTCCCGTAGTTCCCGTATTTCTAAAGAAGGGATCTCATCCATGAAGAATATGATGAAAATGATAATGGGATTGTCTCTGGTTTCGGTGCCGGCTTCGTATGCGGCGCCTGCCGCCGAATCCAACGGAACCATCCTCACGAGCGAGGGATGGACCATTGAAACGCAAAGTGACCGCGGACGACTCACGATCAAGCACGAACGTTTGGGAACGATTCTGCGCGAGGT
>CAYOBS010000452.1:0-2441 GCA_964402305.1 uncultured Planctomycetaceae bacterium
GCCGTCAATCATGTTTTCCAGGGTGCGGTAGGGCATGATGCGCACGTGTAACCGGCGCCCGTCGCGCATGGCAACCGATTGCTCGTGAACAGCCAGTGTCCGCAGCACCTCGCGCATGTCGTCGGCCAGTGCCGGGTAGTCCAGTTCCGAGGCGATATCCGTGATCGGCCGCCCCACATCGCCCGGGATGAGCTTGAAAACCCGGTTCGACCCGGCCGTGAACAGCCGCACGCGGAGCGCGCCATCCAGGAACACGATGCCGATATCCGTGTTGTCGAGCAGGTTTTTCTGGTCGTCGTTGAGCTGGGCCAGGCTCCCCACCTTATGTTGCAGTTCGGTGTTGAGCGTCTGAAGCTCCTCGTTCATGGACTGCATCTCTTCCTTGGAGGTGGTCAGTTCCTCGTTGGTGGACTGGAGTTCCTCGTTGGTGGACTGCATTTCCTCGTTGGCGGACTTGGCTTCTTCCTGGAAGGTCTGCATCTCTTCGCGGGTGTTCTGCAACTCCTGGAGGGCTTGCTTGAGGTCCCGCTCGAATGCCGCCACCTGGGCCCTGCCGGCGTGGGCGCCTTTGGCCGGCTCTTTCGTTGCCGGGGGCGTGGCCACGTCCGTAAAGACGACCATCACCAGGCCGCGCAGCGACTCCGGCTCGGCGATGGCCTGAACGGTGAGGTCCACGGCCTGCACGCCGCCATTGGTCCCAACCTTCACATTCTTGTGGGTGACCGCGTCTTTTTGCCGGATCGCCTTGCGGAAGGCATCGCCCAGAGCGTAGCGCAGGCCCTCGCGGACCATGGCAAAGAGGTTCCAGTTGGCCTTGCCGGCCGCGGGCTCCAGATATTTGCCCGTCCGCCCGCTTATGAAGATGATGTCGCCATTTTCGTTGGCCAGCACGGCCGCCGGGGAATACCGCTGCAAGAGCAGTTGCTCCGCCAACGACTGGAGGTTGGCCGGCGGTTTCAATGCCGGCGGGAGCGGCGCCCCCGTCTGGGCGAGCGTGAACGACCCGGGAAACTCGAGCGGCTCCGCCCGCGGGCCGGATTCGACCCGCCGGTAAAACCGCGATTTGCCCTCCAGCGGCGCGAAGAGGTCGGTGCCTCCGCCGATGGTCTCGGCGCTGCCCAGGAACAGAACTCCGCCGGGATTCAGGCTGTAGTGAAAGAGCGGCAGGAGTTTTTTCTGCAACTCCGGCATCAGGTAGATGAGCAGGTTCCGGCAGCTCACCAGGTCGAGCTTGGTGAAGGGCGGGTCCATGATGACGTTTTGCAGCGCGAAGATCACCGCCTCCCGGATGGGCTTGCTGACCTGGTAGCCGTGATCCACCTGGGCGAAGAACCGGCCCAGACGCTCCGGCGACACATCCGCGGCGATGTTGGTCAGGTAGACGCCGGTGCGGGCTTTCTCGATGGCGTCCCGGTCCAGGTCCGTGGCAAAGATCTGGAGCACATACTTTCTGGCCGGCTTGAATTGCTCCATCGCCTCTTTGAAGAGGATGGCCAGGGAATAGGCTTCCTCCCCGGTCGCGCAGGCGGGCACCCAGATCCGCAGCGCCTGACTGAGCGGCCGGTCTTTCAGCAGCGCCGGGATGACCGCGGTTTTCAACTGTTCCCACGCCGCCGGGTCGCGGAAGAAGCTGGTAACGCCGATCAGGAGCTCCTTAAAGAGCAGCTCCAGCTCCTGGGGATTCTCCTGGAGGAACCGGACATAGGCGGCGATACGGTCAATCTGGTGGATGCCCATCCGCCGCTCGATCCGGCGATACACGGTGTTCTTCTTGTAGAGGGAAAAGTCGTGGCCCATCTGCGCCCGCAACAGGATCACGACCTTCTCGAAGGCGCTATGGGCCTTGTCCTCCTCGGCCAGCCCGGGGGCGGCTATGAGGGGAATGTGCCGGAGGTAGGCGATGATCTTGCCTGGCAACGCCTCCACCGGACCGACAACGTCCGCCAACCCGGCGTCAATGGCGCTGCGGGGCATGCCGTCGAACTTGGCCGAGGAAAGCTCCTGGACAAAGACCACGCCTCCCTTTTCCTTGATGGCACGCAGACCCAGCGTGCCGTCCGTGCCCATGCCCGACAGGATGACCCCGATGCTCCGCTCCTGCCGGTCATCGGCCAGGGAGCGGAAGAAGAAATCAATCGGCAGGCGAAGCCCGCGTGGCGCCACCGGGTCCAGCAGGTGCAGGATTCCGTGCAGGATCGACATGTCCTTGTTCGGCGGGATCACATAGACGCAGTTGGGCTGGACCCTGGTGCGGTCCCTGACCTGCATGACCTTCATGGCGGTGGCGCGCTGGAGCAACTCGGGCAGCATGCCCTTGTGGGTCGGGTCCAGGTGCTGGACGATGACAAAAGCCATCCCGCTCTTGGGCGGGACGTTCCTCACGAACAGTTCCAGGGCCTCCAGCCCCCCGGCCGAGGCGCCGATGCCGACGATGGGGAAGA
>CAYOBS010000453.1:0-2429 GCA_964402305.1 uncultured Planctomycetaceae bacterium
CGGCCCTTGGGGCTCCTATCGGGGGTGAGGGTGCTTCCCCGCCAACAATCGGTTACCCGTCAGCCTCGGCTGCTTTCCGGAACTCCTGCCGGGAACGCAAGGCCCGGCTTCCTGGATCCTGGTTCCGTTCTTCCTGTTCACGGATTCCCGGTTCCAGGCCTGCCTGCCGGCAGGCAGGTTCCGCCTTTCCTGCTCGCTGAAGCGAGCAGGCCTCCCGGCTCCCCTGCTCCGCCTGCGGCCACGCAGGGCTGCGCCGGCTGTCGGGCAACTCCACATATCCTCTTGCGTAAAAACGGTCTTGCCGCGTAAGATATCTTCGTACGACAACTCATCCTTGCCAGAAAGGAACATCACATGGAACAGACGAAGATCCTGCTGACCGAAGACGAGATGCCGCGGCAGTGGTACAACCTGGCGGCGGATTTGCCGACGCCGCTTCAGCCGCCGCTGGGGCCTGGCGGCAAGCCCATTGGCCCGGAGATGCTGGCGCCGGTCTTCCCGATGAACATCATCGAGCAGGAGGTCTCCACGCAGCGATGGATCGACATCCCGCGGGAGGTCCTGGGCATATTGTCGCTGTGGCGCCCAAGCCCGCTGTACCGGGCGCGCCGGCTGGAGAAGCACCTCGGCACGCCAGCGCGGATTTACTACAAGAACGAGGGCGTCAGCCCGCCCGGCAGCCACAAGCCCAACACGGCCGTGCCGCAGGCCTGGTACAACAAGCAGTTCGGCATCGAGCGCCTGACGACCGAGACCGGCGCCGGCCAGTGGGGCAGCGCGCTGGCGTTCGCCTGTGCGCTGATCGGGCTGGAGTGCAAGGTGTTCATGGTGCGGATCAGCTTCGATCAGAAGCCGTTCCGCAAGATGATGATGCAGACCTGGGGCGCCACGTGCGTTGCCAGCCCCTCCAAGGAGACCAACGCCGGCCGGCAGATATTGGCCCAGATGCCCGACACTCCAGGCTCGCTTGGCATAGCCATCAGCGAGGCCGTCGAGGCGGCCGTGACGGACCCCACCGGCAAGACGCGCTACAGCCTTGGCAGCGTGCTGAACCACGTGATGCTCCACCAGACGATCATCGGCCTGGAGGCCAAGAAGCAGTTGGCCAAGGCGGGCGAGCGTTTGCCGGACGTCGTCATCGCCTGCGCCGGCGGCGGGTCGAACTTCGCGGGCCTGAGCTTCCCGTTCGTGCTGGACAAGATTCACGGCGCGAACATCGAGATCATCCCGGTCGAGCCGGAGAGCTGCCCGACCCTCACTCGCGGGCCGTTCATCTACGACCACGGCGACACCGCGAAGATGACCCCGCTTCTGCCGATGTACTCGCTTGGGCATTCGTTCATCCCGCCGCCCATCCACGCCGGCGGGCTGCGATACCACGGCATGTCGCCGCTTGTCAGCCAGGCCACGGTCGAGGGCCTGCTGGCGCCGCGGGCGGTCCATCAACTCAAGTGCTACGAGGCGGCCATGCTCTGGGCCAGGACCGAGGGCTTCATCTCCGCGCCGGAAACCAGCCACGCCATAGCCGTGACCATCGACGAGGCCCTCAAGGCCAAGGAAGAAGGCAAGGAAAGGGTCATCCTGATGGGCTGGTCCGGGCACGGCCTGATGGACCTGACGGGCTACGACGCGTACATGTCCGGCAAGTTGAGCGACTACTCGCTGCCGCAGGAAATCATCGACTCGAACATCCGCGGCCTGGGCGACCTGCCCCTGCCGTCGCCGGCAAAGACCGGCAAGTGGTGAGAAGCCGCGAGAAGAAGGTCATGGGTCATGGGTCGTAGGTCATGGGTCGTAGGGCGTAGGGCGTAGGTCATAGTCATAGGGCGCGGTGGTAATCGTCATAGGTCTTATAGGACCTATAGGACCTATGTCCTTCCCCGGCCCTGCCAGCCCTATGAACTAAGAGCTAAGATCCAGGACCTTCTTCAATGACCGACATCACCGCCAACGACCATCGCACTCG
Source organism: uncultured Planctomycetaceae bacterium (assembly GCA_964402305.1). GTDB lineage: Bacteria > Planctomycetota > Phycisphaerae > SM23-33 > SM23-33 > JAUWQU01. The sequence goes on from CAYOBS010000453.1 coordinate 1,967, forward strand.
GCGGTGCCCGATGCTGGGGCACGAAATCCGCTTTGCGTACTGCCGCCAGCCTGGACGGCTCCTCCCGTGTGGCCGGATCGGCGACTGCTGGTGGGAGATGTTCGACGTCGAATCGTTCATCCGCGCCAACTACACCGGCGAGCAGGTCCGGCAAATCCTCTCCGCCCCAAAGCCCAAGATGCTCTCGCTGATCGAGCTCATCCAGCAGGCCCAAAAGGCCGGCCAGGACGAGCAACGGTAGGAAGCGGCCGGGGGGCAGATTTCGATATTCGGGATTCGAGCCTATATTTTAAAAATCCCTATTGCATAAAGAGGGGCGATGCCGATAAATATGAAGCCCGTCGGGCCGTGCGCGCGTCCCGAAGCATTTCTCGGGCGGCGGCAGTCGTTGAGTTGCTGGTCTCATAATTCGGCTCATCCGGTTTTTGCGTAGGTAGATCTTGAAAAAGTGTGGACATGCCTG
>CAYOBS010000454.1:0-2421 GCA_964402305.1 uncultured Planctomycetaceae bacterium
ACTGCGGATGCGTGAGGTTGATGTACGCCTCGCCGTGGCCGGTGCGTCCGCCGGCATTCAAGAGGCGATTGACGTCGGCGAACCACTTGCCGGTCCAGATGTCGCGCGAGCCTTGCGTGCCGGGGCGGGTGTTGTCGTAGGTGCCGTAATAGGGCACGTTGGTGTCGATCCACGCGTAGATAGCCCGCCGGGACGCATGGGCGACGTCCACCTTGGCGTGGCGGGACTCTATGAGCTTTGTCAACCCGCTGACGTATGAGCCGCTGGACATTGGCTTAAGCACGGCCGTGCCGGCGGAATTTACCCAATAGAAGTCCACCCACTTCGGCACGGTGAGATTCGTGTAGGCCATGTTGAAGAGCTGGGCCTTGTCATTGGACAGGTCGAGACTGCCATTGGGGTCCGGCCCGCTGTGGCAGCGTATGCAGTAGCGGTCGAGCACGGGCTGGACATGCTTAACGAAATCTACTGGCCCGGCGCCCCACGGCGGCGGGGTGATCTCGACGGGCGGGCGGCTCATCGCCAGCGGCCTGTCGGCGGTGGCGGAGGAGTCTCGCGGCTCGTGGCAGCCGACGCAGCCCTGCACTTCGCCTGGCATGATCTGCGTGACCGAGGCCATGCGGCAGAGTTCCTTGCCGTTGGCGTCGAGTGCCTGGAAGTAGAGCTCGACGCCGGCGGGAGCGGTGAAGCAGGCTGAGCCGTCGGCCTCGACTGGCACAGTTCCGTGGTTGCACTTGACGTAGTACGTGCCCCTGCCGATGAGCGGGTCGTGGTCGTAAGCTCGCTGGCCTCGCATATTGCAGGGCTTGGGCGCCTGCGAGATGATCCGCAGTTGCTTGACCGCGCCTCGCGGCACGCCGGTCAGGCCGCGATACACATCCTGGAGGATGAACGTGCCGGCGGCCCCCTGCGATTCCACCGGCCCGGGCAACTCCGCCGGCACCGGCCTGGGCTTAAGGGGGATCGGATTGAAGCACGAGTAGTTGGCATCCTCGCAGAGCTGCGTGCGTTTCTCGCCGGGCTCGAGCATCACGAGCCTGTATTTTCCCAGTTCGCCCTTCTTTGGCACCGGCCCGCCGTAGGCGACCAGGCAGTGCTTCTCATCCAGCGGCCAGGGGTCGATGTACGCCCAGGGGTGCTGGGCGTCGCCTGCCGGCCACGCGCCGTGGTCCGTACTGACGGGGATGCCAATTGACGGCGTGAGGTTCGTGATGGCGGCGGGGTTTTCCAGGCCCAGTCGCTGGTCGATCGCCGCGATCGCGCCTGTTGGCAAGCCGTGGTGCGGCGCCATCGTGCAGATGACCTTATCCGAGCCGGGAATCTCCCTTGCCTGCCACAAGACGTTCGGGCTGGCCAGCGTGTTGCCGTAGAACAGCCTCACCGACGTGCCGTTGGGGTTGATCGTCCAGAGGCTCTGCCGCGTGAACAAGCTGCGGTCGTTGTACTCCCATCGCATGAACAGGATCCTGCCGTCGGACATGACGGCCGGGGAGTAGTCGCCCAGCGTGCTGAACTCGATTCGGCGGATGCCGCCGCCGTTGGCGTCCATGACGAACAGCGCGCAGCCGGGGGCGGGCTGGCACATGGAGTAGGACTCGCTCCTCGTGGAGGAAAAGCAGATGTTCCCGCCGGGCAGGTAGATGGCGCTGACGTCGTGGTATCGCCCGGTCGTGAGCTGGCGGAGGTTCCGCCCATCGGCGCCGATCTCGTAAATGTGGAACGAATCGCGGGCATCCTTCGCCAGCGACATCCAGGCGAAGAGGATCTTGCGGGCGTCGCAGGACAGCTCGATGTTGAACACCACGCCGTCGTCGCGGCGGAATATCTCGCGATGGGGCCGCTCGGGGTGGCGCGGATCCATCGCGTAAATGCCGCCACCGGGCGAGTAGCAGTCCCAGGCGTACATCGTGCCCAGCCCGAATGGCGGGCGGATGTGGTGGCGCTTGATGAAGACGATTTCCGGGCTTTTTCCCATGGCGTCCGGGGCGGCGGTCGGCGAGGCCCCGGCGGCTGGAGAGGCGCCATCCGCGCCCGGCGTGGCCGGGGCCAGGCACAGGATGACAACAAACATGGCAATCGCGGCGCTCTTGCGGTTCACTTATCACGGCCTTTCGGCGCTGGCGGCTTTTCCTCTTTGGCCTGGAAACTATCGCGGCGACTCTTGTTCTTTGAACACCTTGGAAGGGGATTCTTCTCTTTGGGGTGCGTGCTTTATGTCTGAAGCCTGAAGTATGAGGCCAGCTTTTCCCGCAGCACGGGCATTGCGCGGACACCACGGGCAAGATGCCCGTGGGACTCATGGGCAAGATGCCCATGCTACGCCGGGATGCCCATGCTACGGCTTGAGTTTCTCCTCGGGCAGGGGTGCTTTCTGGCGGGGATCCTTATACATCAGCACGTTGTCGTACCTGTACGTCCCGG
>CAYOBS010000455.1:0-2410 GCA_964402305.1 uncultured Planctomycetaceae bacterium
CTTACGCCGTTGCCGCACATCTGGGCCTCCGAGCCGTCGGCGTTGAACATGCGCATTCGCACATCCGCGGCCTCGGTCGATGGCATGACGAGGATAAGCCCATCCGAGCCGACGCCGAAATGGCGGTCGCTGATGGCGATGGCCAACTGCCGGGGATCGCCCGGCTTCTCGGTGAAGCAGTCAACGTACACGTAATCGTTGCCCAGGCCGTGCATCTTGGTGAAACGCATCGTCGCATCCTTCCGCCGCTGGGCCCCTGGCGGCTCGCCGCCGGCGCGGGGACAATTTTCGTTTGCGGCCACAGTTCCACGATGATATCGCGCGCCGGCCCCGCGGGCAAGGCAGAAAGAAGGAAGAGCGATTGCGGATTGCGGATTTCGGATTGCGGATTGGGAAAGAAGAAGAATTAACCGCAGTCGAACATGAGCCTTCGGTTCACCCGAAAAGATGAAAAGCCGAGGACGAGGACGAGAACGAGGACGAGGGCTGTCGCCTGAAGCCTGAAGCCTGAAGCCTGAAGCCTTCTTTTCAGAGCAGAGGCGCAGAGACTCAGAGGTCAGGATTTCAGGTTCGCCGAATGGGGAACTTCACTGATAACCACCGCCCGCTCCCGTCCCCAATGCCGTGTCACTCAATCGGGCCGGCTGCAATAAAGTGTGAACAAACGCGACTACAGTACGTCAAAGCTGATAAGCGACACCTTGCGCCGCCCGCGCCGGTCGGTCCGGCCGGGGCATGAATCGTCCGGCCTGGACAATTTGCCTTGTCCGGGGAGGTGTTTGACGTAAGAATATGGTGTGGGCAGAAAACTCGAATTGTACGGTCTGATCGAAAGGGGTATCGGCCATGGCAAACAGCAGGAAGGGCGCGCTTGAACGCCGGCTCAGAAACGTCCACATTCGAACGGCCCTGGACGTGCTGCTTCGGCAGGCGGCGGTCGTGCTGGCCCTTGCGGGCCTGGCGGCAGCGATTGCCGTCGCGGCGGAGCGGGTTTTTGCGGTTCGGCTGATAAGTCCCATTTCCGCGATCTTGGCCGGGGCGGTGGCGCTGTTGCTGGCGGCGCTGCTTTCGGCTTTGCGGGCGCCCAATCGCATGCAGGTGGCGGTTCTGATTGACCGGCGGCTCGGCGCCAAGGAGCGGTTCAGCACGGCGTTGGCCCTTGCCGGCAGCGACGATGCGTTCGCCCTTGCGGCCGAGGCGGAGGCCCACAAGGCGGCTGAGGCAATGGACATCCGCGGGCACTTCCCCATCCGCCCGACGCTGCACTGGGTTGGCTCGGCGACGGCCTGGGCAATGGCGGCGGCGGTGTTCTTCCTGATGCCGACTATGGACGTTCTTGGCAACATGGCCCGCCAGCAGCAGGCAGCGCAGCAGGCGGCGGAATTGGCCAAGGCGCAGTCTGATGTCAAGCAGGCGGCCGCCGGCGTCAAGTCGGCCGTGGAAAATGCCAAGCTGCCCCAGTTGGCGGCGGAACTGGACAAGATGGCGGAGATGCTGGCAGGCGACAAGCCGGCCGACGTTCGCCGCGAAGCCATAAGGAAGCTCACCGATCTGGGCAAGAACCTGCGGGACATCCAGCAGGAACGGCAGAACAGCGCCGGCCTGGGCGACGCCGGGCGGATGCTCAAGGACCTTCGCTCCACGCCGCGGGCCTTCGACAACAAGCTCAACCGAGCTTTGGCCAACGGCGACTTCGCCGGCGCGGCCAAGATGATCAAGGATACCTTGGAGAAGCTCAACTCGGGCCAGCTCTCGGATGCCGAGAAGGCCGCACTTGCCAACCAGCTTGCCGACCTGGCCAGCCAGGCCGCCAAGATCGGCGACCCGCAGAAGCAGGCGGCGGACATGCTTGCCCGCCAGGGCATGGACCCCAACTCGGCCGAGAAGATGGCTGGGATGACCCAGCAGGACCTCCGCGACGCACTGAAGAAGCAGGGCATGTCGGACAAGCAGATCGACGAGTTGATGGACAAGTTGAGCCAGTGCAAGAACGGCGCCCAGGCGTGCAAGGGCCTGGCCGAGAAGTTGGCCAAGTGCAACAGCCCGGGCGCCGGGCTCAATCCCGACGGGCTGATCGCCCTGAGCGAGGGCCTGGCCCGCATTGGTGCGGAGCAGGTCGGCGAGATGGCGACGGAGGATGCCCTTCGCGAGTTGGAGGGCGCGATAGCCCGTCTGGGCCAGGGCGGCGGCGAGGGCGGCGAGGGCATGGGCCTGATACCTGGCGAGGGCGACGCCAACGGCCCCGGGTTATGGATACCGGGCGAAGGCGATGGCGCTGTCGGGCTGCCCGGCGGCGGAGGGCGCGCCCAGGCCTGGGGAAAGCGGCCCACGGGCGATCCCGAGAACGTCAACCTCAAGGCCGGCGGTGTGCGGAACACGCCCACCGACGACACGGAGATCATCGGCAGTT
>CAYOBS010000456.1:0-2405 GCA_964402305.1 uncultured Planctomycetaceae bacterium
ATAAGGCCCACGCAATAATTGCGTGGGCTGTGGGCTGGTCGCGCGGGCACGAGATATAACTGGGATCCGTATAAGACACCGCTTTCGAGTTCCAGGGATTGCCATCCCTGGGCTTCCAGGGGGCGTGTACTCGGTTGCTACCGCGGAGGGTTACGAGGCTGATGGGGTCTTTGCGGACGCGGTTTCTCGCGATTGCTCGCCGGATTCGTCGTCAGCGGTTTGCTCGTCCGGGGAATTCAACGGCTGGTATTCGGGCACCAGCATCTTAATGATGTTGATGATCCTCTCGCGGTCGGGGCTGTTCTGGAACAGTTCGAACTGTGCGAAGGCATTCTCGATCCGGCTCCACTCGGTTGGCCTGCTCTTCCAGATGTTGATCTTGGGGTGGACGGTCGGCTCGATGTCCTCGCCGTCGGTGCGGAGTTCCTCGAAGAGTTTCTCGCCGGGCCTGACGCCTGTAAAGACGATGTCGATGTCCTCTTCGGGCCTAAAGCCGCTGAGCGTGATCATGTTCCGGGCGAGGTCGACGATCTTCACAGGCTCGCCCATGTCCAGCAGGTAGATCTGCCCGCCGTCGCCGGTGGCGGCGGCCTGGAGGACGAGCTGCGCGGCCTCGGGGATGGTCATGAAGTATCGGGTCATCTCCGGATGGGTGACGGTTACGGGCCCGCCGGCGGCGATCTGCCTTCGGAAGGTCGGGACTACCGAGCCGTTGGAGCCCAGCACGTTGCCGAACCTCACGGCCTTGAACTTCGTGGCGCAGTTCTCGGAGCCGTTGAGGGCCTGGGTGTATATCTCCGCGACGCGTTTGGAGGCGCCCATGATCGAGGACGGGTTGACGGCCTTGTCGGTGGAAATGGTGATGAACTCGCCGGCGCCGAAGCGGCAGCAGGCGTCGGCGACGTTCTTGGTGCCGAGGATGTTGTTCTTGACGGCCTCGCAGGGGTTTCGTTCCATCATCGGCACGTGCTTGTGGGCGGCGGCGTGGATGACCACCTCGGGCAGGTAAAGCTGCCAGGTTGACATGACGCGGTTGCGGTCGTATATGTCGCAGATCACGGGGGCCAGCGGCATGTCGCCGTGGCTGGCCAGCAACTCGTTTTCGATGTCGAACAGAGGCGTCTCGGCCTGTTCGACAAGGATGAGCCGGGCGGGGCCGTAGTTGGCGATCTGGCGGCACATTTCCGAGCCGATGCTGCCTCCCGCGCCGGTAACCAGCACGCGTTTGCCGCGGAGGAATCGCCCGATGGCCTGGCGGTCGAGCTCGACCGCCTCCCGCCCGAGAAGGTCGCCGATGTCAACCGCTCGCATCTGCGAGACGGTCACCCGCCCGTCGATGAGGTCGCCGACGCCCGGCAGCGACTGGAACTTGAGCTTCGTGCCGCCGCACAGGCCGATCACGCGGCGCAGTTCCTTCTGGCCGGCCGCGGGAATGGCGATGATGATCTCCTCGATATCGTTCTCCTGGCAGACCCGGCGGATGTCCTCGGTGGTGCCCAGGACCGGCACGCCGTGGATGGTGATGTGGCGCTTGGCGCGCTCGTCGTCGACCATGCCGACGACCACGTACCGCTCGACCTGCATGCGGTGGATTTCGCGGATGATCGCCTCGGCCGCGTCGCCGGCGCCGACTATCAGCACGCGCCGCGCGCCCTCCGGGGCCACCGGGCGAAGCTCCTCGCGGTAGAGCCGAAAGCCCAGCCTGGCGGTGCAGACCAGGAACACCGTCGCCAGGAAATCCAGAACCAGCACGCCCTGGGAATAGCCCCGGAAATACCCGATGATCTCGTTGACGCCCGGAATGGCTATCCGCCGGCCGGTCATGTCGGCAAACCACTGCGGGGCGTAGCGGAAGATGTTGACCGCCACGAACATGATCAGCACGAATACCCAGCTTGCCAGCAGGATGCTCGTGATGTCGCGGATGCTCGCGTACCGCCACCCGCTGTGGAAGAGGCGCATCTTTCCGAAGATCAGCAGCTTCAGGCCGATAAAGACCGGAAGCCACGGCAGGTAACTGTGGTATAGCCAGTTCTTGCCGCCGGTGCCGGGCACACCGGTGTCAAACCGTACAAGCTGAGCCAGCAGCAGCGCCAGGGCGAACAGGACGGAATGAATGCCCACATTGACCAGCGTACTGTATCGGCGCGCGACGGGCTCCATGAGGCTAAGCAGCGTCAATATCCTGCTTGGCCGTTGCTGGTCAGCCCGGCGCTCTTTGCTGGCATCTGACATAGGCTCAATTCTTGCCGCAATTTGGCGCGGCGACACGTTATTCGCATCGTCAAGGCCGGGGCGCCTCTTTAATTATACAGCATTCACCGTACGCGGCGAACAGAGGCTTCAGGCTTCAGACTTCAGGCTTCAGGAGATTGGCTCCCGGTCGGTCTGTCGTTCCTGAAGCC
>CAYOBS010000457.1:0-2391 GCA_964402305.1 uncultured Planctomycetaceae bacterium
CCAAAGCGGGCCCTTCGCGTTTGTGGGGTGTATCTACATACCCATGTCGCTGCTGTACCTGTTTCCATCGTATTTCCTCCTGAAGTATTCCGGCGGAATCCGGGCGTTCCTTGCCACTCGCTCGGCCCCGCAGATGGAGCAGGCTCTACAGTCACAGAAGTCGTTCTGGAAATTCGTGGGCATCATGATGCTTGTGGTGATCTGCTTATACCTCCTGGCCATCGTGATCGGCGTGGTGGTCGGCATGGGCGGCGTTGCCATGTCCCGTTCGATGCGGTGGTAGGTTATCCTTCCGCTGCACCGGGCCGGCGTCTTCCAGGAGAAGTCTGCGGGCATACTCTGCACATCCGTAACGTAATCGTCTCGGCAAGGGTGCGCCGCGCCAACCCCAGCCGCAACGGTTGGCGATTCGCGGGGTTTATCCTCACGGCGTACAATTAGCAATTCAGCCGGTTCCAGAGAGCGACGGAGAAGACCATGACGGCGAGACTGATCGCGGCATTGGGGGCGATGGCGGCGATGGCGGGCACGGCGGCGGGGACGGGCCAAGTCGTGGAGGAGTCCGCCCGTGGCGGCGCGGTCTCCGCACAGGCCGACATCGTGATCTACGGCGGCTCATCCGCGGGCGTGATCGCGGCAGTGCAGGTTAAGCGCATGGGCAAGTCCGTCGTGATCGTCTGCCCGGACAAGCACCTCGGCGGGCTCAGCAGCGGCGGGCTTGGCTGGACCGACTCTGGCAACAAACAGGTGATCGGCGGCCTGGGCCGGGAGTTCTACCGGCGCATCAAGCGCCACTACGACAAGCCCGATGCGTGGAAGTATCAAGAGCCCGAGCAGTACAGCCGCTACCGCCCGGATGACGATGCGATGTGGGTGTTCGAGCCGCACGTCGCCGAGCAGGTCTTCGAAGACCTGGTGCGGGAAAACACGATTCCCGTGCGCCGCGACGAATGGCTCGACCGCTCCAAGGGCGTCAAGCTCGACGGCAAGCGAATCGATTCGATCACGATGCTCTCGGGCAAAAGCTTCAAGGGCAGGGTGTTCATCGACGCGACCTACGAGGGCGACCTGCTGGCCGCGGCGGGCGTGACTTACGCCGTGGGGCGGGAACCAAACTCCAAGTACGATGAAACGCTCAACGGCGTTCAGACGCAAAACGCCCGCTCGCACCAGTTCCCAAAGGGGATCGATCCGTACGTCGTGCCGGGCAAAGCATCCAGCGGCCTGCTGCCGCGAATCCATGCCGGCGGGCCCGGCCAGGAGGGCGCCGGAGACGGCCGCATCCAGGCCTACTGCTACCGCATGTGCCTGACGACCATCCCCGCCAACCGCGTGCCTTTTGCCAAGCCCGACGCTTATGACGCCAACCAGTACGAGTTGCTTCTGCGCACGCTCCAGGCCGGTTCGCGTCACGTGTTCGGCAAGTTCGACCCGGCCCCCAACGCCAAGACCGACACCAACAATCACGGCTCGTTCTCGACGGACAACATCGGCATGAACTACGACTACCCGGAGGCCTCGTACGAGCGCCGGCAGCAGATACTCGCCGAGCATGAGACTTACCAGAAGGGATACTTGTACTTCCTGTGCAACGACCCGCGCGTGCCGAAGGAGGTGCGGGACCGCATGAGCCAATGGGGCCTGGCGAAGGATGAGTTCCTCGATAACGGCCATTGGCCCCACCAGATCTACGTGCGTGAGGCCCGGCGGATGGTCGGCGAGTTCGTCGTGACGGAAAACCACCTGCGGCGCAAGCTTCCCACGCCCCGCCCGATCGGCATGGGCTCCTACAACATGGACAGCCACCACGTGCAGCGGTACGTCGACTCCGACGGCGGCGCCCGCAACGAGGGCGACGTGGAGATCAACCCCGGCGGGCCATACCCTATCGACTACGGCGCGATCGTGCCCAAACGCGGCGAGTGCCCCAACCTGCTGGTCCCCGTGGCCGCGTCCTGCTCGCACATATCGTACGGCTCAGTCCGCATGGAGCCGGTCTTCATGATCCTCGGCCAGTCTGCCGCTACTGCCGCCTGCCTCGCCATCGACGCGAGCGCAGCCGTGCAGGACATCGAGTACGAGAAGCTGCGCGGGCAGCTCCTCAAAGACGCCCAGGTGCTGGAATACGGCAAGCCCCGGATTTCACCATTGCCGCCGCCGCGGCTGGGCGTATAATTACCACGAAGCTGGGCAGCCGGAGAGTCCGTATCCCGGCCGTCCTGCCGGGCCTCTTGCCAAAGAAGGGCCGGCGGTTGTGCCGATAGTGAGCAGGGCGGACGTTCGGCCGAGGTGATCGAAACCCAGGTGCGGCGGTTGCTGGATCAGGGAGCGAAGTGAATGTCATGCACTCGATCGCGTAAGAGCGTCGGAGACTGCCGGGAGCGGGAGAAT
>CAYOBS010000458.1:0-2385 GCA_964402305.1 uncultured Planctomycetaceae bacterium
ATGTGCTGGAAGAGGTCATCTACCAGCACCCGGTGCTGCTGAACCGCGCCCCGACCCTTCACCGCATGGGCATCCAGGCGTTCGAGCCGGTGCTGGTGGAAGGCAACGCGATCAAGATCCACCCGCTGGTCTGCAAAGGCTTCAACGCCGACTTCGACGGCGACCAGATGGCCGTACACCTCCCGCTGTCGATCGAGGCCCAGGCCGAGGCCCACGTGCTCATGTTGGCGACGAACAACGTCTTCTCGCCCGCCAGCGGCGCGCCGATCATGTCGCCCAGCCAGGACATCGTCCTTGGCATCTACTACCTTACCAGCGACCACGGCAGCCAGTACGTCAAGCCGCAGGTCCGCCGCGTCAAGTACGAGGACGGCGAGAGCTACCCGGTCTTCAGCAAGCCCGAGCAGGCTATTACGGCATACGAGCTGGGCCTGATCGGCAGCCACGCTCGCGTCGTGCTCCGCGTGCCGACCGACCGGCTGGTCATCGAGGCCGACCAGCGCTACATGCCCGCCAAGGGGCGCATCATCACCACCCCGGGCCGCTGCGTGTTCAACGACATCCTTCCCAAGGGCCTGGCGTTCTACAACTTCCCGCTGGGCTCCAAGGGCGAGGGCCGCGTCATCAGCGACTGCTACCAGACCCTCGGCAAAGGCCCGACGCTGGAACTGCTGGACAAGATCAAGGAACTCGGCTTCAAGTACTCGACCCTTGCGGGCCTGTCCTTCGGCATCAAAGACGCCAAGATCCCGCCGACCAAGCCGGAGATCCTCGACCGCGCCCAGAATCGCGTCGACCAGATCGAGAAGGACTTCCACTCCGACGCCATCACCGACGGCGAGCGATACAACCAGATCGTCGACGTCTGGGTCCACACCCGCGAGGAACTGACCAAGGCCCTGCTGCAATCGCTGGAAAGCGACGTCCGCGAGGATGACCCCAACTACCTCAACCCGGTCTGGCTGATGCTGGACTCCGGCGCCCGCGGCAACATCGACCAGATCCGCCAGCTCGCCGGCATGCGCGGGCTGATGTCCAAGCCGTCGGGCGAGATCATCGAGACGCCGATCAGGGCCAACTTCCGCGAGGGCCTGACGGTGCTCGAGTACTTCTCGTCGACTCACGGCGCCCGCAAGGGCCTGGCCGACACCGCCCTCAAGACGGCCGACTCCGGCTACCTGACCCGCAAGCTGGCCGACGTGGCCCAGAACGTCATCATCAACGAGCTTGACTGCCGCACCCTCCAGGGCATAACCAAGTCCGTCACCTACAAGGGCGAGCAGATCGACGTGCCGCTGCGCGACGTGATTATCGGGCGCGTGGCGCGCGAGAACATCGTCAACCCCGTCACCGACGAGACGATCGTCAAGGAAAACCAGATAATCACCTACGAGATGGCCCTGAAGATCGAGGACCTCGGGCTGGAGACCATCCGCGTCCGCAGCCCGATGACCTGCGAGAGCCCGCTGGGCATTTGCGCAAAGTGCTACGGGCGCGACATGTCAACCGGCAGGCTGGTGGAAGAGGGCATGGCCGTCGGCATCATCGGCGCCCAGTCCATCGGCGAGCCGGGCACGCAGCTTACCATGCGCACGTTCCACACCGGCGGCGTCGCGACCCGCGCGGTCGTCGAGTCGGAGGTGCTCGCCAGCGTGGCCGGCACCATCAAGTACCGCGAGCTCAACGCCGTGCCCGAGCCTGCCGGCGACGACAAGAAGGGCGGCGGCCTCAAGGGCCACGTGGCACTCAAGCGAAACGGCGAGATTGCCATCCTCGACGACAAGAACCGCGAGCTCGACAAGTTCAAGGTCACCTACGGCACGCACATCCTGGTCAAGGACGGGCAGAAGGTCCGGGCCGGGCAGAGGCTGACGTACTGGGACCCGCACCGCATCCCGATCCTGGCGGAAGCCACCGGCATCGTCCGCTTCCAGGACATTGAGGAAGGCGAGACCGTCCGCGTCGAGGTCGACGCGCGCCGCACCGGCGGCGGGCCCAGGCTCGTCGTCGTCGAGCACAAGGGCGAGAAGCACCCGCGCATCGTCATCGAGGACAAGGGCGGCAAAATCCTCGACTTCCACTATTTGCCCTCCAAGGCGCGTATCGAGGTCGAAGAGGGCCAAAGCGTTCAGGCCGGGCAGTTGGTCGCGCGCCAGCCGCGAGAAATGTCCGGCACGCAGGACATCACCGGCGGCCTGCCTCGCGTGACGGAAATCTTCGAGGCCCGGCGTCCGAAAGACCCAGCCGCCATGGCTGAGATTTCCGGCCTGGTCGAGCTGCGGACGGACAAGCGCCGCGGCAAGATGACCGTCGTGGTCCGCAGCGAATCCGGCATGGAGCGCGAGCACCACGTCCCGCACGACCAGCACCTGCTGGTCCACACGG
>CAYOBS010000459.1:0-2372 GCA_964402305.1 uncultured Planctomycetaceae bacterium
TCCACCGCGGCGGCAACCGCGCAGGCCTTCTTCCTGCCGTTGGCCAGCAGGATGATCCTCCGGGCCTCCAGGATGGTCCCGACGCCCATTGTTATCGCGTAGATCGGCACTTCATCGGGGTTGGCGAAGAACCGGGCGTTGTCATCGATGGTCTGCTTGGCGAGCGTCTTGATTCGGGTCCGGCTGCCCAACGAGCTGGTCGGCTCGTTGAAGGCGATGTGCCCGTCGGAGCCGATCCCGAGGATCTGAATGTCGATCCCGCCGGACTCCTCAATGCGGTGTTCGTACCACTGGCAGAACGCCTCGTAGTTGTCCGTCGTGCCGGACGGGATGTAGATGTTCTGCCGGGGAATGTTGACGTGCTTGAAAAAGTTCTCGTGCATGAAGTAGTGGAAGCTCTGCTCGTGCGTGACCGGCAGGCCCACGTACTCGTCGAGGTTGAAGGTCGTGACCTGGGAGAAGTCCAGCCCCTCTTCCTTGTGCATCCGGACCAGCTCGTTATAGACGCCCAGCGGCGTCGAGCCCGTGGCCATGCCCAGCACGGCGTTGGGCTTGGAGTTCATCACGCTGGCGATCACTTTCGCGGCCGCTTTGGACATCCCTTCGTAGGTTTCGTTAATAATTATTTCCATGTCGATATCCCTGAATACTTTTATTACGGGTTCAGATTCGTGCTGTACACGCCGGAAAGTCCGCGTTAAGCTAACGCCGTCGATAGCGGCTGTCAATTGCGATGGCGGAATTGCGATGGCGGAATTGCGATGGCGGAATTGCGATGGCGGAATTCGGCCGGTAAAGTCGTGCTGCTTGCAATGTCCCCATAAGGCATGTCCGGGACAAACAGCGCGTCGCGGCGTCGCCGCCGCCGGCCAACGGGTCGCACAAACGAAGCCAACCAACAAATCAAAGGACAACCCATGAGATCAAGCCGTCCGGGCCGCAATCGCCGCATGAGGGGCGTGCCGCTGGTTGTGCTGTTTCTGCTGCCGTGCCTGGTGCCGCTTGGGGCCATCGCGGGCAGCGACTACAGCGACAAGGACTTCGCCGTGAGGTTGCCGCCGGCATTCCTGCGGTTCACGGAGGTCGCCACCATGGGCGGCGAGACGGTTGCCAACCGGATGTCATCGGCGATCAATCCCGCCTCGACGGCCTGGCTGGAGCTGCCCGGCGATTTGGGCGTCGTCCTGGCGCCTTACTACTCGCCCGTGATGTTTGACAACGGGACGAACTTGCACGTAATCGGCGAATCAGCCACCGTGAAGGCGGGATGGTTCGGCGTGATTCAACCGACCATCAGCCAGGTTCGCTCGAATAAGGCGACCATGAACAACGGCATGACGTTCGACTACACGGTCGATTCCTACCAGGTCCAGTGGGGCAAGCGGTGCGGGCAATGGGCCGGCGGGGCCACGTTCAACTTCGCCAGGGCCGAGATCAAACAGGATAACGCCATGGGGATCCATGCAAAGGGGGTCGCCGAGAGCTACCGTTGGCGGTTCGGCGGCCTGTACGAGCCGGTCGAAAAGTGGCTCCTCGGGGCGATCTTCGAGTACGGCTTCCAGCCCTACCGCAGCAGGACGGAAGTGCCGACGCAGTTTGGCCCGATGATCATCCGCGACCGCGGCGTGCAGCACCAGTTCGTATTCCGCCCGGGCGTTTCATACGAATACTCGCCAATGTCCTCGGTCTTTTTGGACTACCAGTTCGGCTACTTCCGCAACCCCGAAGACAACCTGCACAGCCACCGCTTCACCGCGGGGGTGGACCATCGCCTGCTGGAGTGGCTGTTCATCCGCGGCAACGTGGGCATCGACGTGCGGGGCAACGTGGGCCTCGGCGGCGGGCTGAGCATATTCCCGGCCAGGTGGTGCTCACTGGACCTCGGCTACAAGTACGATGTCCTGCCGGAACTGCACCAGGAGTTTGGCCGCTCCCATACGATTCAAGTCGCCTTCAACGTGCGGTTTTAGTGTGGCGCGCCAAATGGCATTTCGGCATTTCCCGTTTGGAACTTGCCTGCCGGCAGGCAGGCTTGCTGTTTTTTCCATTTGGTCCTTGTTTGTTATTTGAGGCTCATCCGGTTCTTGCGTAGGTAGGCAGGGGGCAAGCCAGCCCTTCCGGCGGGCTCTTGGGGGCGCCGCCCCAAGAGCACGGAGTTTATCGCGTTACGGCTGTCGGCAGGCGACATAAGACGGCCCTTACCGTCGAGCAGCTTATACGCATTCCGATTAATTCCCGCGCCTTGGGGCGGCAGCGGCGCAGGGGACTGGCTTCCCGACGGGGTGCCTGTCCCCGCTGTTGGCCCACGCATAAGGCCCACGCATAATGGTCGAACTGCGGGGACAGGGCACTCCCGAAGGGACCCTGCGGGC
>CAYOBS010000460.1:0-2368 GCA_964402305.1 uncultured Planctomycetaceae bacterium
GCATTTATGGCATGCCCGCGCATTTATGGCATGCCCGCGCATTTATGGCATGCCCGCGCATTTATGGCATGCCCACGCATTTATGGCATGCCTGCGCATTTATGGCATGCCCGCGCATTTATGGCATGCCCGCGCCGTTGTGGCACAGCCGCCCTCGGCTGTGCGCGAGAATCATTCAGGATGCGTACAATCCCGCACGGCCACCGGCCTCGCGGATAGACAATCTTCGACTTCCGACTCCCGCAATCAAGAGAATACAGGAGGCCAATAGCGCGGATGCGAGCGCGGAACGTATATGACATGGTATCGGCTGGCGGGATGGACGTCCCACCGGCTACCGGCTATCCCGGCGCGCCGGGACTACTGGCTACCGGCTATCCCGGCGCGCCGGGACTACCGCTTCAGACATCCCCGGCCGTGCGGGCCAGGCTCGGCAGGAAGTAATCCTTCACGACGTGCTCCCAACTCATCTTCCTGGCTAGTTCGTAACCGGTGGTGATTCGCTTCTCGATCACGTCGGCATCGTTCACCAGCAGCGGGCCGACCAGGCCCGCCAGCCGGGCCGCCTCGACCGTCTCGATGGCGTCGCGGTCGGCGATCGACAGGTTCATCAGGCGGGCCGTGTCGAAGTCCCGCGGGACGTGCAGGAAATTGCCCTCGATTATGTTGTCGGGGTTGACGTTCCCGCTGGAGGCCCGCGTCGCGAAGCCCATGCACCCGCAGACATTCGAGACCAGGCAGATCGCCCCGAAGCACAGCGGCTCGAGCTGGCTTATCCCGAACGGCTCGTAAATGCTCAGCCCGAACTCCAGGTCCGTTCCGTGCCGTATGTCGGCGAAGGTCATCTCCTCGGGCATCCGGTCGCCGCAGACCTGGCGGTTCCAATCCCACTGGTTGACGAAGACCGCCCGGCACGCCTCGTGCCCGCGATTGAAGCCCGCGAACATTTCGCCCAGAACCTCCTCGCCCTGGCAGAGGTCCGGGTAGCCCTTCTCGTGGACCACCGGCCAGTCGTAAACTCGCTCCATCTGCCGGACGTCCGCCCGCCGCCGTTGCCCGGCCAGCGTGCCCAGCATGAAATACACCACCCGCTGGCCGCGCTGATGCATTACCGGCTCGAGGTGGTGCAGCACCGCCAGGTCGCGCCAAAGGCCCTTGCTGAGCACCGGCCGGGCCACGTGCGTGAATATCCAGTCCGGCTGATGGCCAAGAAGGTTCTTCGCGTATTGCTGCAAACGGGCCTTGCCGGCGAGCTTCTTTTTGAGGGTGATCTTCTCGGCCGGAACGCCGTTGTAGACCAGGTCGATGTCCATCGTCTGGAAATGCGGGTCGAGGAATCGCAACTCATCCACCACGTAGTCGCCCACGGCGAAGACGTTATCGCAGTATCGCGCCGCCTTCACCAGCGGGTGCTTGTAGTTCGCGTGAACCCGCGGGAAGACCTCGTCGCAGCTTTTCCCGGCCTGGCTGGCGCGGTCCATGACGTTGTAGAACATCGTGTCGTGGCCGGGAGAATCCTCGACGATCGGGCGGACCGTCGCCACCTCGTGAGCATAGAACACCGTCCGCGTGCGCGGCGAGCCGTCGAGGATGGCTCGAAGCGCCGTCGGCATGCCCATGTACTCGTGCGAGAGTATCAGCATCTGGTTGCCGTTGTTGCAGCCGATAGCCTTGAGGGCCTCGAAGCCCGGCTCGGCAAGGCGGATGTACTCCTCGTACTCCCATATCTTCTCGAAGTCGTGGCTGGGGATGAAGAACTTCTTGAACAGTTCGGCCTTGAACAGGTTCAACCGGTCGCGGTTGGCGTGGAAGACGTCGATGACCAGCACCTCAGCCTCGACGCTCTTGCCGGTGCAGGCGTCTTCGACCTTCCGATGGCCGTAGATGATCCCCACGTCGTAGGTCTTCTCGATGGGCATGAACTTCTCCCGCCACTGCGGCGGGCACACGCCGTCCAGCGAGCTGTAAGTAACGTGCCCGCCCTCGCCCAGCCTGCGGTTGACGGGCCTGTCCGTCGACAGGAGCGGCCCAAGCAGCACCGTCCGCTCGACCGCCTTGTTGTAGGCGTCCGTCGTCATCAGCCCGCCGATCACCGTGCCGATTCCCCCGATCTTCTCCACAGCCTCATGCGTAACGTGAACAACTATCATTAAATGATTCCCTTACTAACCTGGCAAAAAACCGTGCGGCTATTCTATAATCGGCTCATAGGCCGACAAAACTGAACTCGCGAGAAACAAAGGCTTCAGGCTTCAGACTTCAGGCTTCAGGCTTCAGACTTCAGACTTCAGGCTTCAGGCTTCAGGCTTCAGACTTCAGACTTCAGACTTCAGGCTTCAGGCTTCAGACTTCAGACTTCAGGCTTCAG
>CAYOBS010000461.1:0-2358 GCA_964402305.1 uncultured Planctomycetaceae bacterium
ATCCGCAATAAAGCCCTGCAAATTGGCGTTACAGAGGCCAAAGCAAGTGCCGCCAAAAAGGAAGGTCGCTCAAACTCGTGGCTTTCCTTGGTCCAAATGTGTTGCGTTTGGCCGGGCCTTCCAGTAGCTTATCTGGTTCGCACGGTTGGGTTCGCTTTCAGCTACCCCGTCGCGTCAGTGGCATAGCTAGACTCTGGAGAAACCCATGGGTGACTACAAAGACCTTGACCGCAAGGTCATAAAGTTGAGCAAACAGATTGTCCAGATGTGTACGGAGGCCGGCAGCGGGCATCCGTCCAGCGCCCTGGCGCTGGTGCATATAACGACGGCGCTTATGTACCGCGTCATGAAATACGACCCGCGGGACCCGTGGAACATCGCCTCCGACCGGCTGGTGCTCTCGGAAGGCCACGCCGTGCCGGTGGTCTACGCGGCATACTGCGACCTTGGCGGCGTCGTCGGCTCGCAGACCAACCCGTCGCTGCTGCGGTTCGAGGACGCGCTTACCCTTCGCGCCGCCGACAGCGTGCTCGACGGGCACCCCAACCCCGCCATCGGATTCCCCTTCTTCGACGCGGCCACCGGCTCGCTGGGACAGGGGATCTCCGTGGCCGCGGGCCTGGCCTGCGGCGCCAGGCTCGATGAGACCGCCCGGACGATCTACTGCATCGTCGGCGACGGCGAGAGCCGCGAGGGCCAGATCTGGGAAGCCCTGGACTTCATCGTCGATCACAAGCTGACGGCCGTGCGAACAATCTTCAACTGCAACCACCAGGCACAAAGCGATTACGTCTCGGCCCAGCAGTCCTCCGACACGCTTACGGGCAAGCTCCAGGCGTTCGGCTTCGAGGTAAAGGTAATCGACGGCCACAACTGGGACGAGGTCTTCGCGGCGCTGACGGCCCCGGTAAGCGACAAGCCGCTGGCGGTCGTGGCCCGGACGGTCAAGGGCTGGGGCGTCAAGGAATTGCAGGGCCACACCTGCCACGGCAAGCCGCTTGCCGCCGCCAACATCCCGCAGGCGATTGCCGACCTGGACGCCAAGGCCGCCGAGTTGGGCGTGGCCGACGTGCAGGACACGCCGGCTGTGGCGCTCAA
This sequence comes from uncultured Planctomycetaceae bacterium, assembly GCA_964402305.1. Classification (GTDB taxonomy): domain Bacteria; phylum Planctomycetota; class Phycisphaerae; order SM23-33; family SM23-33; genus JAUWQU01. The sequence continues at coordinate 1,099 of CAYOBS010000461.1, forward strand.
GGCGCCGGCCCGCCTGGACCAGGCCCCGCGCAACCGGGCAATCTCGGCTGGGACGTTCAGCGAGGCCATCAAGGCCGCCGGCATGGAAAAGGCCCTCGAGGCCCGGCAGCTCAGCACGCGCAAGGCCTATGGCGCGGCCCTGGCTGCCCTTGGCGCCGGCGACGACCGCATCGTGGCTCTCGACGGCGACGTGAAAAACTCGACTTTCGCCGAGATATTCGCCAAGAAGTACCCCAACCGTTATTTCGAGGCCCGGATAGCCGAGCAGAACATGATCTCCGCCGGCGTGGGCCTGGCCGCGGCGGGCAAGATACCCTTCGCCTCGACCTTCGCCAAGTTCCTGGTCCGCGGATACGACCAGATCGAGATGGCGGCGGTCTCCAACGCCAACCTCAAGCTGTGCGGCTCGCACGCCGGGGTGTCCCTGGCCGCCGACGGGCCCAGCCAGATGGGCCTGCCGGACCTGGCGTTCTTCCGCGCGTTTGCCCGCTCAAAAAGGGTCGACGGCCAGCCGGCGTGCCGCGTGATGCTGCCCAGCGACGCCGTCAGCGCCTTCAAGATGACCGAGATGATGGCCAATATCGACGGCATGTGCTACATGCGCACGCACCGGCCTGATGTGCCGATCATCTACGACGAAAACGAAACCTTCGAGATGGGCCGCTTCAAGCACCTCATCGACGGCGAGGACATCGCCATCGTCGCCAGCGGCTACATGGTCCACGTCTGCAAGCAGGCCGTGGAAATCCTCGAAGAGAAGTTCGGCCTGTCAGCCACGCTGATCGACGCTTACTGCATGCCGCTTGAGGCCGACGAGATCCTGCGGATCGGCGACGACTGCCGCGGGCAAATTCTGGTCGTCGAGGACAACTACCTCGGCGGCATCGCCGACGAGATCTCCGCCGCCGCCGCCAAAAGCGACTTCGGCGTGATGGTCACCAGCATGGTCGTCCGCTCGATCCCCAAGAGCTGCAAGGAGCCGGCCGAAACTCTCAAACTCGTCGGCCTGAGCCCCGAGGATATCGCCAACGCCGCCCAGGCTATATTCGACAAGAGCGAATAAAAGAAGAAACAGAAGCAAAGAAGAAGCAGAAGAAGAAACGGCAGGCTCAACGCAGAGAACGCAGAGGCCGCAGAGAAGATTTGAAATAAAAGAATACCCGAAGGGGATTGCATGGACAACATGTGATCCCCTTCTTCTATTTCTTATAAATGCTTCTCTCTTTTTCTGCTTCTTCTGCTCTCTCTTCCCCTCTGCGT
>CAYOBS010000462.1:0-2354 GCA_964402305.1 uncultured Planctomycetaceae bacterium
AACAATCTATATGCTGTCCCCAGATTTTCCGCAAGTCTCAGCGAAATAACAAGTAGGGTAAACACCTTACTTATCGGCCTTGTCGCGAATCTTGGCCGTCGGAGGCGGGCGGTATGGAGCCTGCCGGCAGGCAGGTGTAGCGGATCGGAATCAGTGGACCGCTTGTAGCTCAGCAAATCCGAAATTCGAATCTCTAAATCCTAAACAAATTCAAAGCACCAAACCTGCCTGCCGGCAGGCAGGTTTGGAATCCGTCGTTTGGAGCTTGTTTGTCATTTGGAGCTTGTTACTTGGAGCTTGTTACTTGGAGCTTGTTACTCAAACTGACCGATTTCAAAAGCCCCGAATGGGGCGAAAGCATTTAGCCGGGGGCGTAAGCCCCCGGATTCAATGCGCTTAGAACAAGAGCCCCGAAGGGGCGACAGAATTACGCACCAATGGTGCCAGCGGCGTGTATGTTCTGTCGCCCCTCCGGGGCTCATTTATATAACTGCTTCTGTTCCGGGGGCTTACGCCCCCGGCTAAATACTGCCGGCCCTATCGGGCCTGAAAACCGGTCAGTTTGTGCTTGTTACGTGGAATTTGCCTCTGCCGCCCAGTGCCGTTTTGAGCATTTGAATTTCGTTATTTGGATTTGTTTAGGATTTCGAGATTAGAGATTCGGATTTACGATTCCACGAAAGTTCACAATTCCGCTGGCCGCACTGTCTTGGTGAGTTGCCGCTACCTCTTGGACAGCACATCCTTCTCGTATCGCCGGACCTCCTGGAGCCAGGCCAGCCCACCATGGGGCCCCAGGCCGGCGGGGACTTTGGCGGCCTGGCAGTAATGGTCCCACACCGCGCCGAGCGGCAGGGTCTTGCACTCTTCCAGCAGGGCGAGCCTGCCCGTCAGGTCGCCGGCGTCCTCGGCCTTGCGCAGCAGGGCGCCAGGCTCCAGCATGGCCGCAAGCAGCGCCTTTAACATGCAGCGCGTGCCGATGACCCACGCGGCGATGCGATTGATGCTGGCGTCGAAGAAGTCCAGGCCGATGTGCGTCCTGCCCAGGAAGTCGCCGCGGACCAGCTCCTGGGCGATGGCCAAAAGCTCATCGGTCAGCGTTACGACGTGGTCGCTGTCCCACCGCACGGGCCTGCTGACGTGCAGCAGTATCTCCCCAAGCCAGCACAGGACGCTGGAGATCTTGTCGCTGATGACCTCGGTGGGGTGGAAGTGCCCGGCGTCCAGGCACAGCAGCTTGCCCCGGCTGACGGCGTAGCCAAGGTAGAACTCGTGCGAGCCGGCAACGTAGCTCTCCGAGCCGATGCCGAAAAGCTTGCTCTCGACGGCGTCGAGGTTCAGCCGCTTGTCGATCTGCTCGGCGAAGATCGCATCCAGCGACTCCGCCAGCCGCCGGCGGGGGCCGCTGCGGTCCACGGGCGTGTCCTTCGAGCCGTCGGGGACCCACACGTTGGTCACGCACGGCGTGCCCAGGGCCGCGCCCATGGCAGCGCCGATTCGCCGGCACGCGATGCCGTGGGCTACCCAGAACCGCCGCACGCCCGCGTCCGGGTGCGACAGGGTCCAGCCGTCGGCCGCGCGGGGATGCGCGAAGAAAGTCGGATTGAAGTCCATCCCCATTCCGCGGGCCTTGGCCCAGTCGATCCAGTTGGCGAAGTGCTCGGGCGCCAGCTCGTCGCGGTCGGCCTTCCTGCCGGCCTGCTCGGCGTAGCAGGCGTGCAGGTTAAGCCGGTGCCTGCCGGGGATAAGCGACAGGGCGAAGTCCAGGTCCGCCCGCAGTTCGTCGGCTGAGCGGGCCTTGCCGGGGTAGTTGCCCGTTACGGCCAGGCCGCCGCCCGGCGCGCCGGCCTCGGCGTGCTCGAAGCCGCCCACGTCGTCGCCCTGCCAGCAATGCAGCGAAATCGCCACGCCCTTCAGGGCCACCTCCGCCTTCTCGACGTCCACGCCCAGGTCCGCATACTGCCGCCTGGCCAGTTCATACGCCTGCTCCGCGCGATTGGACATGCCGCTAACCTTTCATCTGGTCATCTCGATGCGATAGTTCTGCCTGCGACCAAACTAGCAGACCGCCGGCGCGTTGTCCACACGCCGCGCGGCCTCGAAGGGCTTGTTTCCCGCGCCGAGGTGCAATAGACTCTTGCCTGTCGCGGCCAAGGGGCCGCGGGGTGGCATCCTGTCACTGCATACGGTGGGAGCGGACGCATGAGCGGATACTTGTACGCATTCATGATGTATATGGACCAAAGAACAGCCGTCTTCTGTTTTGTGGTTATTGCGATAGTATCGCTGCTTGGCTTGGTGGCCTGGGCGTTAGGCGGCGGGGCGCTGCTGATGGTCGGCGGGCAGTTCATAGC
>CAYOBS010000463.1:0-2337 GCA_964402305.1 uncultured Planctomycetaceae bacterium
CAACTCCGCTTCCGCTCCGGCCTAAGAAACCATCCGCCCCCCGGGCAGTTGCGGCGGCGATGCCCGACCCGGCCGACTTCAGCACCCTGAAGGAGAACTTCCGCTTAGGCTTCAGCAGCGCCAGCCCGCCCAGGACCAACAGGGACATCGTCGCCGGCTCGGGAACGATGGTGCCGGTGATGGAATAATAGCCCAGGCTGCCGTAGTCGCTGTAGCCGGTAACGAGCGGATCGCCCTCGCCGGTGCCGTCGATGGACAGGTAATAAGTCCCGGCCAGGAGGTTGAGGCTGAAGCGCGCGTAAAGGAACCCGATCGGGTTGCTGGTGGCGATGACCGCACCGGAACTGTCGTACAGAGTCGCCAGGATGTCGAGGTTTGGCCCTCGCGGGGCGGGGTCGATCCACAGCTTTACCAGGCCCTGGTCCGTGGTGAACGAGAAGAAGTCCAGGTCGGTCCCGCACTCGATAATCCCCTCGCCCGAAACGCTCGTGCCCACAACGGTCAGGCCGGCGGCGGTGGCGATGGTGCCGCCATGGTCGTCGAGGCGATAGCCGAAGCCGCCGGTGGCACCCGCGAGGATAGACAGGTCGTCCTCATGGTTGTTGGCGCCGGAGTACTCGCCTTTGCTCCACTGCGTCAACTCCTTGTAGTAGCCGATGCCCATCAGCGGCGCCCAGCCGGTGGCGTCGTCGCCCTGGCCTTCGTAGTACACGACGCCGCCGGTGGTGCCATCGTGATGGAGCTTCAGCGTGTGGCCGACTTCGTGCGAGATCGCCTCGGCGACGTATTTCTCGTTGCCGTGGTTGATGGTGCCGAGATTGTCCGAGAAAACGAAGCACGGCTTGTCGTAGGTCGAGCCGAACGAGCCGGAGTAGGCGAGGCCTCCGTAGACCGATCCTTTGTACCAAAGCGAGTCGCCGCCAATGACGACGCGCTGGCCGTACTGGCCGTCGGTGCGCCCGACAATCGCCGCCAAGCCGGGATCCTCCGTCGTCACATCCACGTCGAACGGGATGAAATCCTCCGCCACCCGCTGCCAGATGTACTGGATTCGCGCCAGCTCATTGTCCGAAAAGCTGCTGCTGTCGCCCTCGAAGTTGAAGGCCGGCGTAACGATCGCGGCCCCGCCGGTATAATTGTTCCATTGCGTGCCGGTCGTGGTGTGTCCGTCAAAATCGAGGTAGATGGTCTTTCGGGTCTCGGGTAAGGCCCCGGGATCGCTGTGAAGCAGGAACGTCTGGGCGAGCGGAAACGCCGAGACCGCCGCGGCAGGGGCCGGATTGGGCGCCGCCGCCTGGGCCATGTCGAACAGGACCATCGCATCAACCGACGGGCTGCCGGCCACGAGGCTCCGGGCCTCCAGCAGCCCGGCGCCGTCAAGCAACTGGCGCGGCTCCAATGGCTCGAACACAGGCCCGCGGCTCTCCGCGTCAGCGCGGCAGCGCTCTGCCGCCCGCGACAGACAAGACAGGATGCGTCGGCCACTCATCGTAAAAACCCTCACGGGGCAAGAACGCCCTCAACCTCCACCTTTCACCCTGGTCCCGGCTAAGGCAAACCACTGTTTGCCAGGGCTTCTCAGGGCAAGTGCTGCCCGTCGGATGTCTGTCCTCCGTGTCAGAGCGGCGTGCAGTCTGCTACAAAAAACGCAACGTACATTCCAGCCATCATTATAGCATGATATGCCAATATACCTGGTATAAAAGCGCCACCCATAATCCTTGCCGGCCCTCAGCCGCCGCCCCGGCCTGAGAAACCTGCGCCAAGGATGGACAGGCCGCCTTAGTCATGCAAAAACTCGTATTTGCGCATCTTATGCTGCCACGGCCGTGCGGGGCCGATATCGAGGCATCTTTGGCGATCTGGCGGATAAATTGCAGCCGGACGCCGCAAGCCCGCGATATTATGCGTATAAGACCATTTAGAGCAAGCCCTTAAGCTTTTTTGCCGCCGGCGATTGTTCCGGCCGGACCTTCGTTGACTTCACATCGGCCGGGTGTTATACTTCCCGTGGTCTGCAGAGCGTTTTTAGAGTTGGCGTTTTTATAGCGAGAGTTTCCCGCCGCAAGCGGGAGCAAGAATAACGGCTGTTTTTCAGGCCGTGGCGACCTCCGGCACATGCTCCCAGGTGTGGGCCGGAGGTTTTTATTTGCGCGCCCGGGCTTGCCGCGGCGCCAAGCGCGAAAATGAACACTTCCAGGGCGTTGGCAAATGTGGAGTAAATCAACCGCATGATTTGAGACCTGCAGACAATCCGCGATCCGTCCCGGCGCGCCGGGACAATCCGCAATAAAGCCCTGCAAATTGGCGTTACAGAGGCCAAAGCAAGTGCCGCCA
>CAYOBS010000464.1:0-2328 GCA_964402305.1 uncultured Planctomycetaceae bacterium
CTGGCCGGGTACATGCAGGGCGCCGCGGGCCTGCTGGATGACCTTTACGCCGAACAGGATGAGACCGTCGATCAGCTCAGGAAGCTCTGCGCCAAGACGCATTCTCTCCGTCACGTCGATTTTGACGCGATCTTCGGCAAGGTCCTCGCGGGCGGGCGCAAGACCCGGGAGTCCCTGTCGCTGCTGGTGAACGGATACCGCTCCGGGCGGGAAGCGGTCATCGAAGAGGTCCGGGAGATGCTTCTTACAAGAACTTCCGACACGGCCGGGGTGGTCGAGACCTGGCCCGCCCTGAAGCGGCGGCTGCTGGGCGAGAAGGATGACGGCGTGGGAGAGATCGTCGAGGTTCTGCGACAGGTCAACATAGAACAGGAACAGATCGCGGCCGCATTGTCGGGGCTGCTGATGCGGGGGGAAAGGCTCAAGATCGACGACTTGAAGACAGTTGCACAAAGGCTTGCCGGTAGGGATTCGCGGGCGTCCGCGGAACTGGCGGCCTTGCTGGCAGGGTGCGAGTCGGCCGGCCGCAACGCCGCGCTCAGGTGGCAACGGCTGGTCGCATAGGACGGTTCTTCGCGGAACCCCAAGGTAAGACAGAAGGACAAGAACAATGTCAGGCAATGATTATGGAAATCTGGGAAGCGAAATGAAGGCCATGAAAAACGGCCGCGCGAGTCTCATGGCAGGGATCAAGGACAACCACAGTCGTATCCGAGTCCAAACCGGACAGTCACTTGCGGCCGCGGAGAGATTCATCGCGGAAACGGGCAAGGCGAACGAGAAACTGGCCAGCCAGACGCGCCAGATGTTGTCGCCGGTCAAGCGGGAGTTGAAGGCCCGCACGGGGCGGACGCTGGCCGAGGCCGATAAACTGGTCGGGGCCATCCGAAAGGATGTCGCGGCGTTGAAGGCCGAGGCCGGGCGGATCATCACCGACGCCAGCGGTTTCCTGGCGCAGACCAGTTCGGACAACGCCAAGTTGAGGGGCCAGACGCACAAGTTGCTTGCCCGCGACAAGGCCGAGTCCAAGGCCCAGGCTGGCAAGGTCATGGCCCGGACCAAGGCAACCGTCGCCGGACTGAAGACGGAAACCGGGCGGGTATTGGCTGACGCGACGGGCGTCATGAGACGGCTTTCCGAGGCTTCGCGCCAACGGGCCGCCGGGTGGCGGAACGTCCTGCACGTGCTGCACGGCAACGGCCGCGGCACGCCGGCCGGGACGTCAGTTGCCGGCGCGGTAATGGAGCGTCCGGCCAGGACAAAGCCCAAGGGCAAGAAGAAGGCCTCGGCAAAGAAGAGTTAGCTGCCCGTTGAAGAAGTGGCACGGGCATCCCCGTTAGGGGTCCCAAGGACTTGCCCATGCGTCCCTTGGGGACAGGTGGCACGGGCGCGGCCGCCCATGCACAACGTCTTGCCGGAGTCGGGGTAATGATGCCCCGGCCACGCAGGCCCTCTTGAGGCCGGCAATCGGAAAGGAAAACGGAAATGGGAACTGCAACCACAGAGCGAAAATCAGGCGCAAGCACAAGTAAAAAACCGGCCGGGGCATGCAAGACGATCACGTGCGCCTTTTGCGGCGGGACAGGGAGAGATCCGTATCGGATTCTCTCCAGGGTTTCCGATTGCCCGGTCTGCAAAGGCCACAAGACCGTCGAGGTGGAAACGCCCGTTGTCGGCTGTCTGTACTGCAAGTGTACAGGCAGGCAGCGTCACACGCGGCTGACGTGCTCGGCGTGCAGGGGCGCGGGCGTGATCACATTGCCCGGTCCAACCGCCGCGTGCCCCCAGTGCGGCGGCAGCGGTCGTGAGCATGAGGCGGATCTGCCGTGCAGCCGTTGCAGGGGGGCGGGCCTGGTGGCCACTCGTGCTTCGCGGCGAAGCCCTGCTTCGCAGAGTAGCAAGAAAATGACGCAAGAGAAGGAACCGCTCGCGGCCATAGAGGTCCACGAAGAATCATAACAAGCTAAGCGTTGAGGCGCTGCCCCCGTACGGGGCCCCTCCCGTGAACCCGTGCCAAGCCCCCCGCATAGGGGCGCGACGAAAAGGACTCGCACGTGTCAGTGGCAACCGGAACAATATATCCTACGATCGTTGACGGCCTGACCGCACTACCCGATAAGCCGGCCGCTGCCCCCTTGGGGGCTTCCGGCCAATGGCAAATGCTTCAGCCGGCCCGCCTCAGGCGGACGCCGTCTGAAGCCCCCAAAAGTGTCGGCGCGTCGAACGATCCTTGGAGGGGGGCCTTTTTGCGGAACAGGCTTCCCCGCTCCTCGTCTCTGACGGGGAGCGGGGGCCTGTGCCCCGCTGATTTTCCCGCCAAGCTCACTT
>CAYOBS010000465.1:0-2322 GCA_964402305.1 uncultured Planctomycetaceae bacterium
AATCACGATGGAAACCGCCAGGCCGATGAACAGCGGCCCCAGCCGGCGGCCTGGGCCGCCGCGATTGCGGGCGTCGGTCACCGCGAAGACGAAGAACGCCAGGAAAGCCGTGCCGATCCCCTCGGCCAGCATTGCCTGGAGCAGTGTCACGCTGGCGGGCGTCCACTTCATCGTCCTGGCGATGGCGGGGTTGGGGAAGTACTCCCCGTACACCATGGCCGACAGCTCACTGCCGCCCTGGCCGCGGACGATGCCCGCCGCCGACTCAAAGTCGTGCAGCACGTTGCCGAACAGGACGTAAAGCGTCGCCGCCGCCAACATCGCCCCGATGAGTTGTGCGGCCACGTAAAACGGCGCCTTTCGCACGGGAAATCCGCGGAATGCCACCATCGCCGCGGTAATGGCTGGGTTGATGTGCGCGCCGGACAGGGCGCCGGCGGCATAGATCGCAAGGGCGATCGCCACGCCCCATACGACGCCCACCTGCCAGATGCCCGACTGGGCTCCCGTGAGCACGGCCGCGTGAACGCAGCCCACGCCAAAGAAGACCAGGATGTAAGTCCCGACGACTTCGGCAACGCACTCACGGCCAAGGCAAGAGGTCTTCACGCGCGCTCCTATCGATGGCGGTTGAGAAAGCCAAGCAGCTCGGCCAGGGCGTCGCGGTAATCGGCCAGCGTCTTTCTCCACTTGCCCAGGCAGGCCTTGCCCGCGGGGGTGAGCGTGAAGACCCGCCTTGCCGGGCCGCTGTCGGCCAGGTCCCAGGCCCAAGTCAGCAGCCCTTCATCCTCCATCTGCTTGAGCTTCCGGTAGAGTCCCGCGTGGTCGGGCTCCTGGCCGGCGAACATCTTCATTTCGCCAAGCCGCCGGGCAAGCTGATACCCGTGGGCTGGGCCGCCCGCCAAAAGCCCCATCACCGCCGGCCGAAGCATCCGCGCAAGAGACTTGCCGGAACATGCGCATTCGTCGAAGTCCATTAGTTGACTAGCTCCACTAGTAGATGGTTGTAACTATACCGCGAAAAAAGCGTCGGTCAAGCGGAAGAAGCCCTCAGGGGAAAAATAAAGACGTTACCCGACAGCCCTGATGCGGACCGGGCCTTACAGCAGCAGCGAACCGCGTTTGACCAGTTGAAGGGGTAGCCCCCAGGGGTCGCGAAGGGTGACGATGTACCCGCCGTTGGGCAGATGCACCTCCTCGACATACGCCGCCCCCGCCGCCAGAAGCCTGTCGCGATCGCCAGCCCGTCGTTTCTTTGTTTGTGATTGGGTTCAGGGATACAGCCAATGCGGAGAGCAAGCAGCCGGCAGCAAAGAAGAAACAGCCGGACATGCTTCCCAGGGCGGAAGCATGGCACCGCACAATGGATCCCTTCACGGCTCGACGACGTGGCGGCAGCGGTGCGTGGGTCTGGGCCGGCCATCGTCAAACACGCTCGCGAGCGCCCCGGCGCACGCATAACCATCGACAGCGAAGTCGGACGGGGCGCCACCGTCACCGTGACCATCCCGGCGAATGTGGAAGGCCGGTGAGAAAAGGCCGCGGGCAGTCAGCAGCTTACGGCCATTGCCGTCCAGGGGGCGTCAATGGGCGTTTGGCAGTTTCGCCCGACGCCCGACGCCCACGTCGAGCACGGACCAATAGGTGTTGCTGTACCGGTTGAGGTAGCGGGCCTGGACGGGGTAGCGAAGCCGCCGCAGCCATCTGATAAGAAAGAACTTCGGTTTCTGTGTCGATCTCTCGGCCACCACCGTCACACCTTTGCGCTTGGCATGCTCCCAAACGAATTCCCTCGCCTCGGTGTAACAGAAGAACCACTTGTGTCTGTCGGCAGGGCGGTCCGGCGGCAGGCCGTAGAACTTGAATGAACCCCGTCCGCGCTTGATGGGCACGCGCGCGACAACCCAGTTGTTGGGCCAACTGATGATGACCCATCGACGGCTGACGCGGATGAGTTCTTCAAAGATCGTATGCAGATTGTCCAGATGCTCCAGAACGTCCGTGCATAACACACAATCGAAAGTATTGTCGCCGAACGGCAGACAGCCGGCCTTCTCCAGGTCGAGCTTCACATCGGGAGCTCCCCCGATGTCCACGCCTGTGTAATCGAGTTCCGGCAGCAGTCTCCGCAACACGGCCTCGTCGCAACCGACGTCAAGGACCTTGCCTTTGATGTATGCGCCGAAGTGCTCGAGAGCGTATTGTGTACGGTCGGCTCGACGCCTGAAGCTCCTCAGATCAACATTCATGCCTAGATCCACTATTCCAGAAGACATCCCCATGACGGGCTGTAGGATCCTTTTTCCACCAGGTCCAGGACGT
>CAYOBS010000466.1:0-2315 GCA_964402305.1 uncultured Planctomycetaceae bacterium
GGCCGGCAAGACGGAGAATGTCGAGCTCAAGCTGGCCGTCATGGGCGCCTACAGCGACACCGCCCCGTACGACTGCCCGAAATCGAAGAAGATCTTCGAGCTCGGCTGCCAGGCCATAGCGAAGAAGGGCCTGCGAAACGTCTCGATCCCCAACTGCCTCAATGCCCTGGCCCTGCTGGCGTCCGGCAAGGAGGAATACAAGCCACTGCTGGCCGAGTACGCCAAGTTGGTGGCTGCCTACAGTGCCGATAGCATGGCCACGTGGAGCTACGGGTACGCCAACACGTTCCTGGCCGAGTATTACATGGCCACGGGCGACGCGTCGGTGCTGCCTGGGCTTAAGCGCCTTACGATGGAGGCCGCCGTGGGCCAGAGCAACGTCGGCACGTGGGGCCACAAGTTCGCCCGCCCGGACGGTTCCCTAAACGGCTACGGCGCGATGAACTCGCCGGGCCTGCCCCTTGCGGTATCGCTGGTGCTGGCTCGGCAGGCCGGCGTGAAAGACCCGATCCTGGACCGCGCGATCGCCAAGGCGTCGAGCTTCCTGCGGTGGTACGCCAACAAGGGCGCGATCCCCTACGGCGATCACCAGCCCTGGCCCGGGCATGAGGACAACGGCAAGTGCTCCAACGCCGCGGTGCTGTTCGACCTGCTGGGCGATCGCGAGGCGACGACGTTCTTCGCCAAGATGTCCACGGCGGCCTACGACGAGCGGGAACGTGGCCACACGGGCAATTTCTTCAATCTCTTATGGGCCTTGCCCGGCGTTGCCCGCTGTGGTCCGCTGGCCACCGGCGCCTATATGAAGGAGCAGTCGTGGTACTATGACCTGGCCCGGGGTTGGGATGGCGGCTTCGGTTATCAGGGCTCGCCGATCGGAGAAGAGGAGCATGGCAAGTATACGAGGTGGGACTGCACCGGGGCATATCTGCTGGCCTATGGGCTGCCGCTCAAGAGCCTCTGCCTGACGGGCAAGAAGCCGTTCTCGCTTCCGGCCTTGAACGCCAAGGAAGTGGAGGAGGTCATTGCCGCGGGCCGCGATTACGGCTTCCGGACCGGAAAGAGCGGTTACGACGGGCGCACGACCGAGCAGTTGCTGGCAGGCTTGTCGAGTTGGTCGCCCGCGGTGCGCAAGCGTTCGGCCGAGGCGCTGGGCCAGCGCGAGGGTGATTTCGTGCCGACGCTGCTGAAGCTGCTGGCCGGTTCCAATCGCGACGCCCGTTACGGGGCTTGCGAAGCGCTGGGCTGTCTGGGGCCGCGGGCCGACGCGGCGGCGCTTCAGTTGCGGGCGCTGCTCAAGGATTCGGACCCGTGGATGCAGACCCTGGCGGGCAAGGCCCTGCCGGCGCTGGGGCCGGAGGTGCGCCAAGCCAGCGTGCCCGACCTGCTGAGCATGACGGTGCGCGCTAACCCGGCCGACCCGCGGCGAATGGCCCAACGCGGCGCCTGCATCGCGCTGTTCGCGCCCTTCCCTGGGTCACGCGGACCCGGCAGCATTCTGGCCGAATCCATCGAGGGCGTCGACCGCCAGTTGCTCTATCCGGCCATCCAGTCGATATTGGGAAATGAGGACAGCGTCGCTCGCGGATCGCTCGGGCGCATTTATGGCAAGTTGACCGACCGCGACCTGGTGGTGCTGATGCCGGCCATCATCAAGGCGATTCGGGAACTGGCTCCCAGCAATGAAATGTTTGGCGACGGCATCCGCCTGGCAGGCCTCGATCTGGTGTCGCGACTGCACATTCGCGAGGGCATGCAGTTGTGCGTGGACGTCATAGAGCCCGACCGCTGGGGATTGGGCCATCGCTTCGACGGGTGTCTGGCCAGCCTGAGGCGCTACGGCGGAAACGCCCGCGAACTCGTGCCCGCGATGCGGAAGCTGCGCGAGGCCGTCGGCAAAGACGACGCCAAGGCCGCGCAAATCGACAAGCTGATCGCCGACATCCAGGCTGACACCAACCCGCCGAAGCTTCAGACCGTCGCGGAGTTCATCAAGAACCCGGCAAAGTAGAAATCTGAGTGGCGAAATCCGCTTCTGACAGCGTTTGCTGCTGCCGGTTGCTGCTGCCTCAGCATCAGTTCCACCACCGTCTCGGCCAGGTCGGGCTTGCGGATGGGAAGGCGAGTTCTTCGAGTTGCCGACAGGCGCCCACGGCCTGGGCTCCACCAACGGTGTTGGAACCAAAAGAGTTCGTGGCTCATCCCTCATCTGTTCGGGAGGGGACACAACGATAAAAGGACGCGATTGATGAACAATAAGGACACTGTAGCACCGTTGCCGGGATAAATTCATGATTCGCCGAGTCTTTGGCCGA
>CAYOBS010000467.1:0-2311 GCA_964402305.1 uncultured Planctomycetaceae bacterium
GGCATCGCCGCGGCCACCGCGGCCGAGGCGCTGGAAATACTGGCGGAAATGGACGTCGAGGGCTGGCCCCTGGCGACGATGCTGCGCGGCGCGATCATCTGCCGGACGCTCCCCGCAGGGGCAGGGCCGCGGCTGGGCCCGGCCCGCGGCACAAGCGGCCAGGACAGCCATGTCAGGCTCATCTCGCTGCTCGAGCCGAGCCGGGAGCTGGTCCGGCTGGTGCGCGCCGCGGCCGGGGCCGGGGCCATCGCCGCCGCCGTGCCAAATGCCGGCCCAGCGGCGCTGCTGGACCTGGCGGCCAGGGCAGTCCGCGACGGGATACTCTCCGCCGAAGATGCGGCGCGACTGTCATAAGGGTAGATGCGGGCTTCGCCCTGCCTACCGGCAGGCAGGCCGCAAATGTCAAATGTTCAATGCCAAATGCTCAAAACGCACGGTGCCGTGGTTTGCGAAGCCTGCCGGCAGGCAGGCGGGCTTCGCCCGCAAATGTAAAATGTCCAATGCCAAGTGCTCAAGAACGGTAATGCCTCAGTTACAGGGGGTATCGGCCCGCTTGGTTCTGCGGCGACCAAGCCAAAGCGGTCCCGGCGCGCCGGGACGCCGCCGCACCTGCCTGCCGGCAGGCAGGCTCCATAGGCTGTCGCGTCTTGCGGCGTCACGCCAAACCGGAGAATGCCTCGGTCGCGGCTTGCCCTTTGGAGTGTCCCGGCGCGCCGGGACCGCTTTGGCTTGCACCCGCCGGGTCAATAGCCCGTCGAGGCGGCTCGCTGCGATTTGGCTTGTGCTGGCCTCGGCACTGGCGCTGGCCGGGTGCGAGCCGGGTGAGCCTGCCGGAAGAATCACCGCCGAGAGACCCGCCGACGTCCGCGCCCGCATCAACTACCGAAACCCGCGCGACCGCGCCAACTGGCTGACGCCCGCCCAGGCCGCGCAGATGATCCGCGACAAGCCCGATCTCCAGGTGCTCTGCGTGGCCAACATCGAGGACTACCGCGCCGCCCACCTGCCCGACAGCATGTTGATCCCGGTTACGGGCCTGCGCCTGGCGATTGACGACAACACGCTTTACGAGACCATCAACCACGGGCGGACGCCCGGCAAGGACCGCCCGCTGCTGGTTTACTGCTGGTGGAACGCCTGCAAGTGCCCGTCGGTGCCGGCCTACAGCGAGCTGGCCCGGCAAATCCTGCGTGAAAAGGGCTTCACGGACGTCTACTCGATCGAGGGCGGCATGCGAGCGTGGATCGCCGCGCGCCTGCCGTACGAGAAGAACCAACCGGCGCCCTGCGTAACGCCGCCGACACCGGCGGCGACCCGCCCGCGATAGTCCCGTGTTGCCCTATTGCAATCGGCCGGGCGCGGGCGTACTGTCACGCCCATGGGCACCGGCGCCAAAGCCACGGCCATAATTCCTGCCCGGTACGCGTCCACTCGTCTGCCGGGAAAACCGCTGCTTGCCGAGACGGGCAAGCCGCTGATTCAGCATGTGGTCGAGGCCGTGGCGGCCGCGCGGCGGGTCGGACGCATCGTCGTGGCGACCGACGATGACCGCATAGCCGCGGCCGTGCGGGCCTTCGGCGGGCAGGTCGTGATGACGCGGGCGGACCATCGCAGCGGCAGCGACCGCCTGGCCGAGGCGGCGGAAATCCTGGCACTCGGCGACGGGGAGATAGTCGTCAACGTCCAGGGCGACGAGCCGGAGATTCCCGCCTCCTGCGTGGATCGGCTGGTGGAATTGATCGAGATGACCGGCGCCGAGATGGCGACGCTCGTGACGGCCCTGGACGCCGGCCAGGCCGCGGACCCCAACCGCGTCAAGTGCGTGACGGACAGGGCGGGGCGGGCACTGTACTTTTCGCGAAGCCGCATCCCCCACGACCGCGACTGTGCCGGCGGCGTCGCATACAAGCTGCACCTGGGCATATACGCCTACCGCGCGGGGTTCCTCAAGCGGTACACCAGGCTGCCGGCCACGCCGGCGGAGCTGGCGGAGAAGCTCGAGCAGCTTCGCGTGCTGGAGAACGGCTGGTCGATAGTTACGGCCGAGGTTCAATACGACGGGGCAGGCATCGACACCCCGGCCGACTACGAGGCCTTTGTGCGGCGCATGGGCAGGCGGTAGGTTGGTTGGGTGGTAGCCGGGAGCCAGGAGCCGGTAGCCGGTAGTCCCGGCGCGCCGGGATAGCCGGGGAAAAGTAAACGCCGGAACCTGCCTGTCGGCAGGCAGGCCTGGAACCTGGAACAGCGGAATGCTAGAATCCCCGCTCAGAGGCCCACGGCGGTCGTGGGTGAAGCTGGCTGGGAAACATCG
>CAYOBS010000468.1:0-2304 GCA_964402305.1 uncultured Planctomycetaceae bacterium
TGCCGTCCTGCGACTGGATGATCTTGATCCGCGCATTGTCCTTCTGCGCCAGGACCTCCTCGAAGCCTTTCTTGCGGTCGACGGCACAGCTTGCGCCCGGCGTGCCGCGAAGCTCGAAGACCTTCACGTCGCCGGTGGTGTTGGCGGCCAGCCACTTCGCCGCCCGCCGGCCCTCCTCGACGAAGTCCGAACCGATGAACGCCACGTACAGCGACGGGTCAGCAACATCCACGGTGCGGTCGGCAAGGATCACCGGAATCCCAGCCTTGCTCACCTCGCGGAGAACCGGCTCCCAGCCGGTCTCGACGACCGGGCAAAGCACGATGACGTCCACTCCCTGGGAGATGAACGACCGCAGCGCCCTTATCTGGTTCTCCTGCTTCTGCTGGGCGTCGGAAAAACGAAGGTCAACGCCCCGCTTCTCGGCCTCGGCCTTGATCGAAACGGTCTCGGCCGCTCGCCAGTCGCTCTCCGAGCCGATCTGCGAGAAGCCCATCACCATCTTGCCCGCCTTGGCGGCCTTGGCAGGCGTGGCCGGCGGCTGGCCCCCGCCCTTGTCGCAGGATGACAGCAGCCCCGCCGAAAGAACCAATGCCAAGGACACCAGACCGATAACGCCCCTGCCGGCCAGACGGTTCATGAGTCGCTCCTCAATTCGAATTGTCCGTATCACTTGCCGCACGCCCAAATGTCAAGAAAGCCCGAATCTCTGAGCAAGACATGGTCGCAAACCCGCCCCGCAAAATCAAGCGTTTCCGCCGGATGTTAGAGCGGCCGCGCTGCCCGACTCGTCGGCGTTCAACAATGTGGAGAAACTCCTGGCCGTGAATGGTCCTGTGCCTGTGCCTGAAATACGCCATTCAGGCCTTGGGCTACTTCTTCTCCATCTCGGCCGGGGGGGTGTTCTCAAGCTGCTTTTCCAGGTCGGCAATCTGCCGCTTGAGATGTTCGGCCTGTTTCTTCAGGTTCGCCTTTTCCGCTGCCGGGGCGTCCTTCAGTTGGCCGCCCTTGCTCAGGGCGGCAAGCTGCTGGGCAAGGTTCTTCATCATCGCCGTTGTAATCTCGATGGGCACTGCTCCCGCGCCAACTCCGGCAGGGATGGCCGCAGCGCCCGCCCCGCCGGCCGGCTGGGTTGCGGCCGGGCCGCCGCCAAGCTGAACCGCGTTGCCCGCCGCGCGGATCCGAAACCCTCCCGCGTTGCCTCCACCCTCCGCATACTGCTTGTAAAGCTTGTGGGCCTCGGGGAACTTCGTTTTGAGCTCGTCGGCGTTCTTGGCCTCGTACTTGTCCGTGACCTCCTTGCCGTCCTTCTGAGCCGTCACCTCCATCTTGATGCCCTTCTGAGGGTCATCGGAGATCTTGATCTTCCTGCCGTTATCGTCGACGTCCACGTTCTTCACGCCGTTTACGTTGCTGACGCTGATTCGCGTCATGGCAGCCCCGCCGCCGATCTGCACCGCACCTACCTGAACCGTGATGTTGCCCACGAGTCCCGGGCCGCCACCCACTATGATCATGCCGGGGCCCACGATCAGACCTTCGCCTTGGGCTTGGGCGGGCTGCAATTCCTTCAGGGCCTCCCGCGACTGGCTTGCCGCCTGGCCGTCACTCTTGGCCAGCCGCTCCAG
Organism: uncultured Planctomycetaceae bacterium; assembly: GCA_964402305.1. Lineage (GTDB taxonomy): Bacteria > Planctomycetota > Phycisphaerae > SM23-33 > SM23-33 > JAUWQU01. The sequence goes on from CAYOBS010000468.1 coordinate 1,629, forward strand.
AGCCTCGCGGGCCGCTTGCGCGGTCGGCGCGTCCGACGATTGGCCGAACTTCTGCAACAGCTTGATCGCGCGAGTGGTCACCTCCAGGCTCTCGCCAAGGGCCGCCTTCTCCAGGGCGCCAATTGCCGGCTTGCCCGCCGCCTCCAGCCTCTCGCTGGCGGCTTGGCGATCGGCGAACCGATCCGCGTTAAGCTGCCTGATCTCCTTGGCGATGTCCACATCCGCCGGGGCTGTGGCAGCCTGCGTGGCGGCCGGGGCCTTGTCCCCCGCCGCCAGCGCAAATTGCCCAGGCGCCAGCAGTGCCGCAACAAGCCCGGCAACCGTCAGCAATCGATATGACAATGCCAACATGGTAACGCTCCTTTGTCTTTGGCCGCCTGTGATCCTGACCCGATGATTATCTCCGGAATCCGGCATTCTGAGAACCGAATTCCGGACTTCGCCAATTCCGGACTTCGCCAATTCCGGACTTCGCCAATTCCGGACTTCCCCGTTTGCCGTGACCGAACTTCCTTTCCGGCAGCCTGCGCTTTGGGCCGCCGATGCACACGATGCCCCATGAGACAGAGGCTTCAGGGGGAAGGCTTCAGGCATGTCGTCCTGCACGGCCTAATCGCATGTCCCAGCCAGGCCGGAACGAGCCAAACAACACGAACCGCCTTGTGGGGACTTTGCG
>CAYOBS010000469.1:0-2297 GCA_964402305.1 uncultured Planctomycetaceae bacterium
GCCTTCCGCCTTCCGCCTTCCGCCTTCCGCCTTCTGCCTTCCGCCTTCCGCCTTCTGTTTCCGTCTACTTCTCCGCGTCCGGGAATCGTCTCAGCACGGCACTGCGCGTGCTGCGTTCCATGACGATACCGGCATCGGTGCTCATCCGCAACAGTGCCCCGTCGCTTGTTAGCTCCAGCGCCGCCGGCGCGGCGTCGGCGGCCAACTGGTCGCTCGCCGCCACGGCCTGCGAGCTTTGCGGGCCGGCCGTCGTCGCCGCGGGGCCGATGACGGTGAAGGTCCGCAGGTCGAAGTCGTTTGCCGACGTGGTGTAACTGGCGAAGCCGTAGGCCGCCGGCTTGGAAAGGTCCACCAGCTTGGGAAGCAGGATCGCAAACGCCCGCGGCAGGTAGCTTCGTGCCATGGCCGGGGCCAGCGGTTTTTTCCGCGTTGCGCTCTTGCCGTCCGACGTTACCGTGCAGGCGATCAGCCCGCCATCGCATGTGCCGGCCTCGCTCATCCGCCGAACGACCTTGCCGTCGCGCAGGACCTGGGCGGCCTCCGTCCAGCGTTCCGTCGAGCGGTCCGCCGACGAGAACATCACGCGATTGATCAACACCGACTGCCCATCCGGCAGGCTCAGCCGGGCCAGCGTGCTGACCTCCGCGCCCTGCGCCTGGCCGGCGCCGGCCTGCTTGCACGTCACGCGCATGAAGCCGACGTCACTGGCGCCGCGCCGGTAAAGGAACCACTGCACTTCGCCGGCGATGGCCGCCGCCAGCCTGGCCGGCGTGATGGCGGCAAGCAGGTCCGCTCCGCGCTGAAGGTTCTCCTCCCGCAGCTCGGCCGCTTTGCGCGGGTCCGTAAGCTGCCACGTCCCGGCCACAAGGCCCAGCAGCTCATCCATCTGCTCCCGCAGGCCGAGAGCGCCGCTGATCGACAGCACCAGGAACTCGCCGGGGAGCCTCTGCGCCCACAGATCGTGCTGCCAGCGCTGGCCGGCTGTGCCCTGTATGATGCCCGTCTCCACGCCCGGCTTGCCCGCCACGGCCGCCTCGGCGGCCTTCTCGACACGGATGCCCGGCTGTTTCCGCAGGGAAGCGGCGAGCTGGTTTGCCAGCACCGCCATGGTCACGTCGCCCGCGTCGCCGGTTTCCTTGCGGATGGTCAACTGCCAGGCGATCGCGCCGGTCCTGGCGTCGCGCTTTACCCAGCGGGCGAGCCTGGTCGTCGCGGCCCCGAGGTCACGCTCGGCTCCCGCCGGCGGGCACAGCGAGAACCCGTTGCCAGGGTCGATGTGACGCTGGCCTAGCTTCGACTCGCCCGCCCCAGCCGGCGCCGACGACGAGGCCGCTGTCACCGCAGCCACCGTGGCCATCGCAGTCAGCAGGAAGCCCACCACCAGCCTCAGACAAATGTTTCGGAACACTCGCGCTGCAACCATGACTTCTCCTCGATCCAGAATCCTATGAGGCCTGACCCCTATTGAATCGGCGATTGCGGCCGGAATTCGGAAGCAAAAGAAGGTCTTAGGCGCGACCTTATGGAGTGCGGCGACAAGACCCGACGAAGTCGGGGCGACCTCGCCGCTTTCGATAGCGCCTGTACGCCGCATTCAGGGACAGGTGGTCCGCCATCGAAAGCGGCGTGTTCGTCCCGATGAATCGGGACTCGACGCCGCACTCCATATGGCCCGCAGGCCGCTAGAACGTCTCCGCCAGCTTCTTCGCCTGGGCAATCGCGGCGTCGGTCTTCTGCCTGGCGACCTCTGGGCCGCCCATCAGCGTCGGCTCGACCATGACCGACCGGACGTCCGTGATGCCGATGAAGCCGAGGGCCAACTCCAGGTAGCGCTTCTGAAAGTCGACGGCATTGGGATCCGCCTCGTGGTAGTCCCCGCCGCGGGCGAAGGCGATCATGCAGGGCTTGCCCTTGACCAGCCCCTCGTAGCCTTTTTCCGGCGAGAATGAGAACGTGTAGCCCGGCTGGACCAGGATGTCCACGTAATGCTTGAGGCAATACGGGATGCCGAAGTTCCACATCGGCACGGCCAGGAGATACTTGTCGGCCGAGATGAACTCCGCAATTATCGCCTCGACGGCCTTCCACGCCTTGGCCTGCCCGGCCGTGGGGTTCTCGCCATGCATGATGGCGTACTTGGCGTCGAGTGCCGGCCCGTCGAGGGCGGGCAGGTCCTTCTTGAACAGGTCGATGGTTACGGCCTGGTCGCCGGGGTGGGCCTTGCGATACGCGGCCAGGAATGCGTCCGCCACCTGGATGGAATGGCTCCGCCCGTCTTGGGGTGATGCCTGGATGTA
>CAYOBS010000470.1:0-2296 GCA_964402305.1 uncultured Planctomycetaceae bacterium
ACGTGCGGATCGGCCAGCGTCGAGACGTCGCCGAGGGTGCTCCTGTCAGTTACGCCTTCGGCGATCTTGCGGAGGATTCGCCGCATGATCTTGCCGGACCGCGTCTTGGGCAGGGCCGGCGAGAACTGGATCTTGTCCGGCACGGCGATCGCGCCGATTTCCTTGCGGACGTGGTTTAACAGTTCCTTCTTGAGCGCGTCGCTCGGCTCGACGCCGTCGACCAGCGTCACGTAGGCATAAAGCCCCTGGCCCTTGATGTCGTGAGGCATCGGCGCCACGGCCGCCTCGGCGACCTTCGGGTGGCTGACCAGTGCGCTCTCTACCTCGGCCGTGCCGATGCGGTGGCCGGAAACGTTCACCACGTCGTCGATGCGCCCCATGAGCCAGTAGTCGCCGTCGGGGTCGATGCGGCAGCCGTCGCCGGTGAAGTACAGGTCCGGGTACATCGTGAAGTAGGTGTCGACGAAGCGGTCATGGTCGCCCCACATGGTCGTCATCATTCCCGGCCAGGGCTTTTTGATGCAGAGCTTGCCGCCCTCGTTTACGTCGCAGACGGCGCCGTCCTCGCGGAGGATGATCGGCTCGACGCCGAAGAAGGGCCTGCTGGCGCTGCCGGGCTTGGTGACGTGCGCCGCCGGCAGCGGGGTGATGAGGAAGCCGCCGGTTTCGGTCTGCCACCAGGTGTCCATGATGGGGCAGCGGTTGCGGCCTACCTTCTCGTAGTACCACATCCAGGCCTCGGGGTTGATCGGCTCGCCGACCGAGCCGAGAATCCGCAGGCTGGCCAGGCTGTACTTGGCCGGCCAGTCGTCGCCCTGTCGGATCAGCGCGCGGATGGCGGTGGGGGCGGTGTAGAACTGCGTGACCTTGAACTTGTCGATCACCTGCCAGTATCGCCCGGCGTCGGGGTACAGCGGGGTGGACTCGAACATCAGGCTGGTCGTGCCGTTTGTCAGCGGGGCGTAGACGATGTAGCTGTGCCCGGTCACCCAGCCGATGTCGGCGGCGCAGAAAAAGATGTCGCCTTCCTGGATGTCGAAGACGTACTTGTGCGTCGAGGCCACGTAGACGAGGTAGCCGCCGGTGGTGTGGACGACGCCCTTGGGCTTGCCGGTCGAGCCGGAGGTGTAGAGGATGAACAGCGGGTCATCGGAGTTCATCTTCTCGGGCGGGCAGTCGGGCGAGGCCTTGGCCATCACAGCCTTGTAGTCCAGGTCGCGCCCGGCGACCATGTCGACCTTGAAGTCGTTGCGGGGCACGACGATGACCTTCTCGATCGACGGGCATTCCTTGACGGCCTCGTCGCTGAGGGCCTTGAGCATGACGTTCTTGCCCGCCCGCCGCGCGACGTTGGCGGTGATGAGGATCTTGCAGGATGAGTCGTTGATGCGGTCGCGCAGGGCGTCGGCGCTGAACCCGCCGAAGACTATCGAGTGGATCGCGCCGATCCGCGTGCAGGCCAGCATGACAATCGGCAGCTCGAGCACCATGCCCAGGTAGATGCAAACGCGGTCGCCGCGCTTTACGCCAAGGCTCTTGAGCACGTTGGCGAACTTGCAGACCTCGCGATGCATGTCCTTGTAGGTGATCGACGCGTCTTCGTCGACCGCGTCGCCCTGCCAGATGAGGGCGACCTTCTTCTCGGTCGGCGTGCCCAGGTGGCGGTCCAGGCAGTTGTAGCTGATGTTGAGTTGCCCGTCGGCGAACCAGGTGTGCTCGATCTTGCGGTTTGCGGTGTCCCAGACGTAACTGCGGGCCCGGGTGGGCTTCTTGAACCACGTCACCAACTGGCTGGCCTGCTCCAGCCAGAAGGCCTCGGGGTCTTCCACCGAACGCTTGTACATCTTGTCGTACTGCTCCTGGCTCTTGATGTGCGCCTTGGCCTTGAGGCCGGCAGGCGGGGGGAACGTTCGGTTCTCGGTCATCAGGGAATTCATCTTGATTGGCTCGGACATAATCTGAGGCGCTCCTTTCACGCGGTATATGGCTTCCACAACTCTTCACGCTGCCGGCAGGCGGGAACCAGCCCGGCCTGCTCGGAAAACTTCTTATTTAATAAGCACTTATGGCAACCGGGATCCACGACCCCGGCCACGTCCATACGCCCGAACGACACTCGAAGCGATCGTCCGCTCCGCACTGCGCCTGAAAACTCCTGCCGGACAGACGGAGTTGACAAACGCCGGATCGGTGATTCTGCGGATAGCGCCCGCCGAAGTCAACCGAAAAGGCGGAAAACGTGTAATGCCTCAGAAGATGTGAATCTTTCACCGAAACGGGCGAAACGGGCCTCTTC
>CAYOBS010000471.1:0-2288 GCA_964402305.1 uncultured Planctomycetaceae bacterium
GTACGCCTCGGCCGACGAGCCGGTGACGAAGGATCGCGTTTGGGTCGAGCAGCAGTGGGACGCAGCCAGGCGGTTTGTCAGCGGTCCTGGGCACGCCAAAGCGGCCGTGCTGGTCTTGGACGAGATACAGAAGGTTCCGGGGTGGTCTGAAATCGTCAAGTTCCTGTGGGATCAAGATTCGGCCAACCGGCTGCCGCTGCGCGTGGTGCTCCTCGGGTCGGCCCCTTTGCTGGTTCAGCGAGGGCTCTCCGAGAGTCTGGCCGGCAGGTTCGAAGTGATCCCCATCACGCACTGGGCGCTGGCGGAAATGAAAGAAGCCTTCGATTGGAGCCTGGAGCAGTACGTTTACCACGGCGGCTATCCCGGCGCAGCCCCGCTGGTTGAGGACGCCCGGCGATGGCGGCAGTACGTCCTGCACTCGCTGCTGGAGACGACCATTTCCAAGGACATCCTGGAGATGTGGCGGGTGGACAACCCGGCCTTGCTCAGGCGGCTCTTCGAACTGGGCTGCCAGTACTCCGGGCAGATTCTCTCGCTGACCAAGATGCTCGGCCAGCTTCAGGATCGGGGCAACACCTCGACCTTGGCTCACTACCTGGACATGCTCCGCGGCTGCGGACTGCTTGAGGGACTCCAGAAGTACGCCGGCCAGAAGGCCCGTCAACGAGCCTCCAGCCCGAAGCTCCAGGTACATAACAACGCCTTGCTCACCGCGTTGGAAAACGTGGGATTCAAGGATGCCATGCAGGATCCCGAGTACTGGGGCAGGCTGGTCGAGTCGTCAGTCGGGTCGCACCTGGTCAACCAGGCCCGCGTGTCCGACCTAGACTTGTTCTACTGGCGCGATGTCAACCAGGAGGTGGACTTCGTCCTGGTCAAGGGCGGCAAGATCATCGCCATCGAGGTCAAGAGCACGCGCCGCAGGACATCCCTGCCGGGGATCGAGGCGTTTGCCAGGCAGTTCAAGGTGTATAAGAAGCTGCTCGTCGGCGGCCAGGGCATCCCCCTGGAGGAGTTCCTGACGACCGATGCGAACGCCTGGTTCTGAAGAGCGTTCGCTTGTATGCCATTTCGCGTCAATTGCCTCAGACGCCATTAGCCGGAAATGGAATACAAAAGGGGACACGTCGCGACCAGCCCGGCAGTTTCCCTTGAATCAACTTCTCCCCCGAGGGTCCGGACGGTAGAATCCCCCAATGCCTTGGAGTCATCGAGTCTTGCCCCTGCCGGCCTTTGCCAGCCGGAGGAACCGGCCCCGGCCTGGAAAGGCAGCCCTGGTACCCGCAAGCCGGCTGCCGAAGGGCCCACATTACGGCTCGGATGAAACTTGTAACCCCACTGGAAAGCCCAGCAAATCCTGCTTTCTGCCCCCATCTGACAAGCTCGCAACTCGCCCCGGCTCTTCTGTAGCAGCCGAACGACTCGACCGGTGCCCAAAGGTGCTACTGATGGGCCCGCCGACAAGCCCCTCCACTGGAAATCCACTGGGCGAACATGCCAGCTCAAAGCCTTCGCAGGCAACATTGGGGCGAACCCCGGAGGACTGTCTCGCCCAGTTTTCGGCCCCAGGTGCAACTAAGTGCAACTATTTTGTTGCGCATCCTGGTCATCCTGGTGAAGAGAAGAGTTGTACCTAACAGACGGTCACTTCTGTAACTTATGAAATAGCAGGGACTTCGGGAACACGAGCATGTTGGGCTCATAATCCGGAGGTCGCAGGGAGAAAGTGGACGAGCACAACAGTTCTTCCGAGTGGCGGGCGTTCGCCAAGATGCTGCGACGGCTGGTGCATGACGGCATTCGGCTGCGGAAGCGGCCTGACTTTGAGCCGAACCGCTACCGATCGCGAATTCGGCGGATCGACCAGCGATTGCAGACGCTGGCCGATGCCCACTACGCCGACGCGGACGCGGCGCGGCTGGCCAAGCGATTGCGGAAGCACACCGACGAGTTGTTCACGTTCCTGGACTATCCGGAGGTGACGTTCGACAACAACCTTGCCGAGCGGATGATTCGGCCGGCGGTGATCCTGCGGAAGATCAGCCAGAGCAACCGCAGCGAAAAGGGCGCCGCCGTGCAGGCCGTGCTGATGAGTATCTACCGGACGTTGAAGCTTCGTGGACATGACGCTCTGGCGACTATCACCTCAGCCCTGCGGGCCTACCTGACCACTGGCCAACTTCCCCCGCTGCCGGTACAATCCGTTGCAGACGGGTGAAATGTTACAAGATTTGGTAACCGTTCAGGCCCTCTTGGGCCTACCGATGCCCGGCGGCGGGCAACGCACT
>CAYOBS010000472.1:0-2277 GCA_964402305.1 uncultured Planctomycetaceae bacterium
CTTGGCGAACCCACCTCGGCGGGCTATTGACCGGGCAGGGCAATCCAAAGCGGCGGCGCAGACGCCGCTTTGGATTGGTCGCCGCAGAACCAAGCTGGTCGATACCCCCTGTAACTGAGAACCTGTGAAGAAATTGAAGGGGCGCGAAGAAAACGCGCCTAAGTCCTTTGTTTACGTTGTAGCGAGCGACGATTTTCGGCTTTGGGGCAATTCCTTCACACCTTCTGAGGCATTACTGTAACTTGGCGAACGGGCTTGGCCCGCGGCGCCGGCGGCGTTAGAATGTCCCGTTCGTTGAGTTGAGCGGCAGGACGGCTTTGCCGTTCGTACAGGACACGGGACGAGGCACAACCAGATGGAAAACGTCATTCACGGCAAGGTGTTCGTCGTCGGCGACAACATCGACACCGACCAGATAATCCCGGCCGAGTATCTCAGCTACAACCCCTCGATCCCCGAGGAGCGGAAGTGTTTCGGCAAGCACGCCATGAGCGGCGTGCCGATCGCCCAAAGCGGGCTGCCGGGCGGGCACGTGCCGTTCGTCGAGAGCGGCGAGTTTACCAGCAAGTTCGGCCTGATAGTCGGCGGGCGGAACTTCGGCTGCGGCTCCAGCCGGGAGCACGCCCCGCTGGCGATCGCCGAGGCCGGCGTGCGAGTGGTGGTGGCCGAGAGCTATGCGCGAATCTTCTACCGCAACAGCATCAACGGCGCGTACCTGGTTCCGCTGGAGACGCCGCGGCGGCTGGTCGAGTCGTTCGCCACGGGCGACATGTTCAGCCTGGACCTGAATCGCCTGGTGCTGACGAACCTCACGCACAACCTGAAGCACCCGCTTGCCGGCCTGGGCGACGCCGGCGAGATCGTCGCGGCCGGGGGGATATTCCAATACGCCAGGAAGGCCGGGCTGCTTAAATAGCCACCGGGCCCACTTGGCAGGGCCCGCGCCGCGAGGGCCGTCATGAAAGACGTCGAGAACATCAGCCTGCGGGCCGTCGCCGACGGCTGCGTGCTGCCGGTAAAGGTTGTCCCCGGCGCCAGCCGGGACAAAGTTGCCGGCGTGCTGGGCGACGCCCTGAAGGTCGCCACCAGTGCCGCACCGGAAAAGGGCAAAGCCAACGCCGCCGTCGGGCGGATCATCGCCAAAGCCCTTGGCCTCGACGCGCGGTCGGTGACGCTGGTTGCCGGCACGACCGGCCCGCACAAGGAGTTCCTCATCCCCGGCCTGTCGCCGGAAGCGGTGCGGCAGCGATTGGCGAAAGAGTAAGATTTCAAGGTGATCGATTTCGAAAGCCCCGAATGGGGCGACAGCATTTAGCCGGCCCTATCGGGCCTGAAGAACCGGTCAGTTTGTATAGATTCTTTTGCTGAATCCCCTGCCACCTGCTAAAGAACGCGATAAGGCCGGACCATGGACCGTGATGAGCTGATCGCGTTTCTCCGCCGCTGCGGCGTGGCGGAGGCCAGGCTGGCGGACATGTCGGCCATGGAGCGATTGCGCGCGGACCTCGTCGAGGCCAACCGCTTGACGAATCTCACCCGCATCACTGGCGCCGATGACTTCTGGCTGCTTCACCTGGCCGACAGCCTGGCCGTGGGTACGGCTGCGCCCGAACTGATGACCGAGGCGCTGGCGGTGGCCGACGTCGGCTGCGGCGCGGGGTTCCCCATGCTGCCGCTGGCGTGGGCCAATGGTCTGCTGGCCGTGACGGGAATCGACGGGCGCGGGCGGAAGATCGAGTTCGTCCGGCGGCAGATCGAATCGATGGGCCTTACGAAATGCCGCGCCCTGGCTGGGCGCGCCAGGGAACTGGCCAGGCTGCCCGAACACGCCGGCGCCTACGACGCGGTCCTGCTCCGCGCCACCGGCACGCCGGGCAAGCTGCTGCGAGAGTGCCGCCACCTGCCGCGCCCTGGCGGAAGGATAATCTTCTACGCCACGCCCGCCGCCGCGGATGAGCAGCGAGAGCTCTCGCGCCGCGAGGCCGGCAAGTTCGGCCTGGACATGGCCGAGTCGCCCACCATCGCCCTTCCCGGCCAGGCCGGGCAGAGGCGATTCGTCATCTTCACGCGGCGGGCGTGACAAGCCGCCCGCGTGCGCTTGGAAGATGCCTCTGGCGTTTGTAGTGTGCCCGTCCCCAACGGGGCCGGCAGGGCATGTTCTTCTTTGCTTCTTCCTTGCGACTCACACTCAGGGGAGCCGCGGCGCTGGCCTCGGGCCCGCCGCCCTCATTTCATCGGCCAGGACGGTATCGCCTGGTCTATTTCGTCCATCAGCCG
>CAYOBS010000473.1:0-2261 GCA_964402305.1 uncultured Planctomycetaceae bacterium
ACAGGCTCTCGAAGGACAGGAAGATCAAGACCCGCCCGGACACCACGGGCATATCCATCAAGCCCATCAGCGTGGAGAACACCACTCGCATATTCCATTACGCGTTCAAGTACGCCCGCGAGCATGGCCGGCGGAAGGTAACGGGCGTACACAAGGCGAACATAATGAAGTTCACCGACGGCCTGTTCAAGGCTGTTGGCGAGGAGATAGCCAAGCAGTACCCGGACATCGAATACGAGGACCGCATCGTCGACAACATGTGCATGCAGCTCGTGCAGAAGCCCGAGCTTTATGACGTGCTGGTTCTGCCGAACCTTTACGGCGACATACTGAGCGACCTGTGCGCGGGGCTGGTAGGCGGGCTGGGCGTCGCGCCGGGGGCAAACATCGGCGACAGCGGGGCGGTCTTCGAGGCAACGCACGGCTCGGCCCCGAAGTACAAGGGGCTTGACAAGGTCAACCCCACAGCCATGATTCTCTCCGGCAAGCTGATGCTTGACTACCTGGGCGAGTCCGCCGCCGGGCAGCGGCTGGAGGCCGCTGTTGCCAAGGTTATCGCCGAAGGCAAGTATGTTACCTACGATATGAAACCCAATCGCGACGACCCGACCGCGGTAGGCACCAGCCGGATGGCCGACGCGATTATCGCTGCGCTATAGCGGTAGCCCGTAGCCGGTAGCCGGTAGCCGGGGGGGAAGGGAAAAGCGGAACCTGCCTGCATTCAGCCCCGAAGGGGTGTCAGCGTTTAGCCGGGGGCGTCAGCCCCCGGTCAAATGCCCACCAAGAAAAGAGCCCCAAAGGGGCGACAGCGAATGTGTTCAAGAGTATTGCTGTCGCCCCCTCGGGGCTCTATTGTTATTACTCATCTTCCGGGGGCTGACGCCCCCGGCCAAATGCTATCGGCCCTCCGGGCCTGAGATAGCCTGAGGCCTGAAGTACGATGGACCAGCGGACGGCCAAGGAAATCCTGAGTTGCCGTCGCGACGATCCAGCCGCATCGTGCATCCGCGCGGCCTTGTGGGTCGCGAGCAAGCCGTACGCCCTTGCGATGCGGCTGCGGCGATGGGGCTATCGGCGCGGGGTGCTTGCCTCGCACGATGCGCCCGTGCCGGTGATCTCCGTGGGCAACCTGACTACCGGCGGAACGGGCAAGACTCCCATGGTCGCTTGGATCGTCCGCCACCTCGGCGAGGCGGGGCGAAAGCCCGCGATCGTCATGCGAGGCTACCGGGCCGGAAAGACGGCGCCCGACGCCGCGACAAGAAGCGACGAGGCGGAGTTGCTGGCCCAACTCACGGGCTGCCCAGTCATCGTCGAGCCGGACCGCCTTGCCGGGGCACGCCGGGCCGCCGATGCCGGCTGCGATGTGGTTATCCTCGACGACGGCTTTCAGCACCGCCGACTGCGGCGCCAACTCGACATCGTCCTCATCGACGCCGTCGAGCCGCTGGGCTTCGGGCACTGTCTGCCGCGAGGCCTGCTGCGCGAGCCCCCGGCCGCCCTGGCCGACGCGGACGCCGTCGTCATCACGCACGCCGATGAAGTGACGCCCGAGCGGCTGGCTAATCTGCGACGCAAACTTGCCGCCCTGTGCAATCCATCCGCCACGATAGCCCAGGCGGCCCACAAGCCCCTGGCCGTCATCGACGACGCGGGCCTGCCGCACCCGCCGACGGACCTGGCCGAGCGGGCGGTCGCCGCGTTCTGTGGCCTCGGCTGCCCGGAGCATTTCTTCGCGTCCCTGGCCAGGCTCCGGGCGAATGTCGTCGCCGCAACGGCTCTGGACGACCACGCCGCCTACAGCCCGGCCATCCTGGCTGAGCTTGCCGACCAGGCCAGGGCTGCCGGGGCCGAGATAATGATCACAACGCAGAAAGACCACGTCCGCCTGGCCCATCTTGCCGCCCCGTCAGATCCGCCGATATGGCGGCTCGCCGTTGAGATGGACGTTACGGCCGGGCGGGATGAACTGCTGGGGAGGATCATTGGCAGCGCATCGCGGCGATAGACCGCATCCCGATTACGAACTGCGAAGTCCCGAGCGCAGTCGGGGGGCGGATTGCGGGTTTTTGTACGGGGGACGAGGGGATGTTCCAAATGTTGTTGTGTAACAGGGCATGCCTTCGTACCGGTTTAGCGGTTGGTGTTTGTGGCCAACGCCGCAAGAAGCATCCAGCCTTTAGAGCCTGCCTGCCGGTAGGCAGGTGTCCCGGCGTGTCCCGGCGCGCTCCCGGCGCGCTCCCGGCGCGCTCCCGGCGCGC
>CAYOBS010000474.1:0-2260 GCA_964402305.1 uncultured Planctomycetaceae bacterium
TGCTCCACTATGCAAGGGCTGGATAACATATTCCCGGCAACGGTGCTACAGTGTCCTTTTTCTTCTTCTTTATCTCTCCGCGCCTCTGTGCCTCTGTGGCTCTGCGGTAATCCGCTTCTTCTGTTTCTTCTTCTTTATCTCTCCGCGCCTCTGTGCCTCTGCGGTAATCCGCTTTTTCTTCTTTTTCTTCTTCTCAGAACCATCGCTTGCGGAACTGGCACTTGGCTCGCCAGGCGAGCAGGGCGCCAAGGGCGACATTCAGACTGGCCGAGAGTGTCAGGTACGCCAGCGTATCGCCGAATCCGGCTAAGCGGTGGCTGAAGCCATTCCAATAAAACATCATTTCAGACAGGTGTCGCCTTGCGTTGCTGGCCCCGGCGAGCCTATCGCAGACAATGACGGTCTGGAATACCGGGTTGGCGTCGAGGACGTAGCTGACGGTTTCGCGAAGGTCGCTGTGTGTGGCCTCGACCAGCAGGGCTGTGCAGAGCGGCAGCGCAGCCCAAAGGCCCAGCGCAAGAGCAATATTGAGCATGACGGCCGTGGTGGTGCGGCGGAAACGGGACCCGAAGTACAGCCCGGCCCCGACAAGCAGGACAACCATGCCGCCGGCGATCAGGAGGTACATCGGCAGCAGCGCGAGATGGCAGCAGCCGGCGAGGCTGAACAGCAGTATGTGCGCGATCGGCAGCAGCCAGATCGGCATGCATCGGCGCAGCGCGCCGACGAACTTGCCCAGCAGGATGTGCCAGTCGCCCAGCGGGGTGCAAAGCAGCAGCTCCCAGGAGCGGGACTCCTTCTCGCTTGTGATGTTGGTCGCGGCCAGGACGCCGGTGGCTAGCGCGCCGATAATCGTGTAGACGACGATGAACCCGATATGCCCGTCGTTACGGGTAAATGCGCTATGCTCCGCCCATGCTACCAGGCCGTAGATCAGCAGCAGAAGCCAGAATCCGACGCCGGTGAGGACCCAGAAGAGCACGCTGCGTTTCAGCCAGGTCGAGCGCAGCTCCCGCCAGATTATCGGCGAACCCTTGATCTCGCGGACCCTGGCGAGCCTGGCGGGCGGCGGCGTCCAGGCCGCCATGGCGAACGCGGGTGCGGTGGGGGGGGCCGCGGCGGGGGCGTCCAGGGCCTCCAGCACGGGCGCCAAGGCAGGCCCGGCCGAGGCCGCGATTGCGGCGGCGCTGCTTGGTCCGGCCCCGGTTGCCCCGGCCACCATGCGCAGGCCGACCCTGCGGACCATCGCCACGCATGCGGCCAGGATCAACGAAGCCAGCCCCAGCGAGATCAGGCAGTTGACCCACCAGGCGAAGAAGAAGGACTTCGGCGCGCCGCGCAAGAATTGGCCCGGTTCGAGCATCTCGAAGGTCAGAAAGAACATCATGGCGACCGGGTTGTAGTTTGCCAACAGCGTAAGCAGGGTTCCGAGGAACTCGTTGTCATGAAGCCGCATCGCGGCCACGAGGAGGCTGACGATCAGCGGCAGAAGCGCGTAGAAGACCGCCAGCGCGCCCATGGACATGAGTATGCTCACGAACGCCCAGCGGAAGAGTATGGAGAAGAACATCGTCACCGACGCCACCAGCAGGGCGGTGGTGAGCGTGATGCAGAGCGAGGCGACGACGAAGTCCCATGGCACGCCGCCCAGGACCCGCAGGACGGCCAGCATCGGCAGGCTTGCGGCCAGGAGGAGCAGGAGCTGGAGGATCTTGCTGAAGAGCTTGCCGATGACAATCTGGAAGCTGTTGATGGGCGTGGTCATCAGCACGCCGAGGGTCTTGGCGTAGACCTCCTCGCTTATGGATGTGCTGAGCATGACGACGGTGACGATCTGGATGACGATGAACTGGAACCAGGCGATCCAGACGATGATGGTCCGGCCCGCAATGGCCATCTGGGTGACGCGGTAAGCGTAGTCGCGGTAGGATTCCCATCTGACGGTGCCCAGCCAGACGAGAACGATAAAGATGGTCAGCACGGCCAGGTACGCGCTGCGCAGGACGTAGTTCCGCCGCCGCCTGCTGGAGACGCGGAGTTCCTTCGTGAGGATAGGCCCCGCCAGCGCGGCGGGCAGGCTCGCCAGGACGTGCCAGAGTCTTGCGATCGTGCTGGTAGTTGCGACTGCCATAATTCTATTTGCCGTTCCCGGTTCCCGGTTCCGTCTTTCTTGCTCGCTGAGCACGTGTTTAGCGATTCTCTCCCCAGCCCCGTTCACGGGGCTTCGCCCCCGCGATAGCGGGGGTTTAGGCCAGGCCTT
>CAYOBS010000475.1:0-2259 GCA_964402305.1 uncultured Planctomycetaceae bacterium
TCCTGTCCCACGCCCTGCCCACCTCCAACCGGCCATGCCATTCTTTACGCCTGGGACAACTCAACGCCCCTTGACCGGCCCGCGCCGCCGGGGCATAATCGGGCCATCGGCGATTTGCGACGCCATGCGGCGTCTGGCGCCGGGTATCGGACCGACAATCACGACTCCTTCCACAAAGGAACGACCAAATGCGACAGGCCACGATGATCGAGCCGGGCAAGATCACCTACCAGGACGTGCCGGCCCCGGCGATCGGACCGGGCGAGATTCTGCTCCGCGTCAAGCGGATCGGCGTGTGCGGGACGGACGTTCACGTCAATCACGGGCGGCATCCGTTCACGCCCTACCCGGTCATCCAGGGCCACGAGTTCTCAGCCGTCGTCGAGGCCGTCGGGGCGGGCGTCACGAAGGTCAAGCCGGGCGACAAAGCCACGGCCCGGCCGCAGCGCGTGTGCGGCAAGTGCGGGCCTTGCAGGCGCGGCGACTACCACATCTGCGACAGCCTGAAGGTCGAGGGCTTCCAGGCTCCCGGCGTGGCCCGCGACCTGTTCGTGACGGTCGAGGAGCGGATAGTCCCGCTGCCGGCCTCGTTCACCTTCGAGCAGGGAGCGCTGGTCGAGCCTGTGTCCGTCGCCGTTCACTCGACGGGCAGGGCTCGCGACCTGCGGGGCCGCAACGTGGTGGTCGTCGGGGCCGGGCCGATTGGCAACCTCGTCGCCCAGCTCGCCCGCTGCCGCGGGGCCAGGAAGGTGCTCATCACGGACCTCAGCGACTTCCGCCTGGAAATCGCCCGCAAGTGCGGGATCGACGCGACGTCGAACCCCAGGACCGAGCCGCTGGCCCAGGCCGCCAAGGCCGCCTTCGGCGAACAGGGCTTCGACGTGGCGTTCGAGGCCGTCGGCAACGAGGCCGCCCTGGCCTCGGCCATCGACGCGATCAACAAGGGCGGCGACGTCGTCGTGCTCGGCGTATTCGGCGAGAACCCGCGGGTGAACATGTCCATCGTCGGCGACCGCGAGCTGAGCCTCATCGGCACGCTCATGTACAAGCACGAGGACTATATCGAGGCCGTCCGCCTCATCGCCGAGGGCAAGGTAATCACCGAGCCGCTGGTGACCGGGCACTTCCCGTTCGAGAAGTACAAGGACGCCTACAACTTCATCGACGCCCAGGGCGACAAGAGCCTCAAGGTGATGATAGATATGTAGGCCCGAACGCCGCGGTGCGGCGTTCGGAAAACCCTAAATCCTAATCTCTAAATCCTAAACAAATTCAAAGCACGAAACCTGCCTGCCGGCAGGCAGGTTCGAAATCCAAAACGGCCCGAGTTGAGTGGTTTAGGTTCGGCCGGGCAGGAACTTCATGGCTGGCAACAGCCGTTTTGAACATTTGAATTTCGGATTTCGACTTTGTTTAGGACCTGCCGGCCGGCAGGCAGGTTTAGGATTTCGATATTCGGATTTCCGGTTTTCCACGAAAGTTCCCAACGGCAGCAGGCGTTACTAACACATGCAACCTGACACAAACACCTCCAAGCCCGTCATTGTCGGCCTCGGCGAGATCCTCTGGGACCTCTTTCCGGACGGCAGGCAGTTAGGTGGCGCGCCGGCCAACTTCGCCTGGCATGCCCAGTGCCTGGGCGCGGCCGGGGCGGTCGTCAGCGCCGTCGGCGACGATGAACTCGGGCGCGAAATCCTCACTCGCCTGGGCGCGATGCATCTGGACCGCTCGCACGTCGCCGTCGACGCCGGGCGCCCGACGGGGACCGTGACGGTGGCGCTCGACGCCGGCGGCAAGCCGCACTACACGATCAACGAGCAGGTCGCATGGGACTACATCCCCGCTGCCGACGGCGTGCTTGCCTTGGCCCGCCGGGCCGCCGCGGTGTGTTTTGGCTCGCTGGCACAGCGGGCAAACATCTCGCGCCAAACGATCCGCGCGTTTCTCGCCGCGGTCCGCCCGGGGTGTATCAGGCTCTTCGACATCAACCTTCGCAAACCGTTCATCGACCGCAAGACGATCGTCGAGTCGCTCGGCCTGACCGACGTGCTCAAGCTCAGCGACGATGAGTTGCCCGTCCTGGCGGAACTGCTGAACCTGCCCGGCTCGGAGACGGAGTTTCTCGCGGCCACGATCGACCGCTTCGGCCTGGACATGGTCATCCTGACCAAGGGCAGACATGGCAGCAGGCTGCGGACTCCGCGGGCCGACTGCTCGCGGGCGGGAATCGAGACCGTCGTGGCCGACACCGTCGGCGCG
>CAYOBS010000476.1:0-2255 GCA_964402305.1 uncultured Planctomycetaceae bacterium
GCGGCCAGCATCGCAGCCGTCATCTCGCGGACCTCCGCCAGCGTGCAGCACGCGCTTGTCAGCGGGTCCATCGCGCAGGCCTGCATCACCATCTCCGGGTCGCCGGTCAGCGCCGCCTCGGCCGCAAGGGCCTGGACGGTGACGTTGGACTGGTTCATGGCCGCGCACTGGATGGGCAACTCGCCGACGGTGGCCGGGTGCAGCCCGCGCCGGTCGACGAACACGGGCACCTCCACGCAGCAGCCGTCGGGCAGGTTGGTGATGTAGCCGTCGTTTCGGACGTTGCCGTTGAGCTTGAAGATGCGGCCGGTCGCCATGGCCTCCAGGATGTACGAGCAGTACTCGACGGACCGCTTTTCGATGCGCGTGGACTCCAGGTCGAGGTAGTCGATTCCCTTGTACTTGGCGTCGAGCAGCTCGGCGTACTTGTAGCAGGCCCCGGACTCGCCGCCGAAGGCCGGCTCGTCGCAGTAGGCCTCGAGCGCCCGTTTGGAGCCGCGGAACCACGGGATGTACTCGGACAGGTGCCCCGTGCTCTCGGTCATGAAATACCCGAAGTGCCGCATGACCTCGCAGCGGACCTTATCGTTGGCGTAGTACTGGGGTTTCTCGATGTTGCGGCGGAGAATCGGCATCAGGTCGCGCCCGGTCTGCTTGTCCCTGAGCGACAGGAACCACGCCATGTGGTTTATGCCCGCGCAGAGGTGGTCGATGCGGTCCTTGGGCGTATTGGTGTACCGGCCGATGAGGTCCAGCGTTGTCTGCACGCCGTGGCACAGGCCGATGAACGGCAGATCGGTCATCCAGCCCAGCGCCATGCACACGGGCGCCATGGGGTTGGCGTAGTTAATGAGCGTGGCGTTGGGGCAGAGTTCCTCCATGTCGGCGGCGATGTCAACAACCACGGGGATGGTCCGCAGGGCGCGGAAGATTCCGCCGGGCGCCAGCGTGTCGCCGATGCACTGGTCCACGCCGTAGCTCAGCGGGATCTTGTAGTCGAAGCCGAACGCGTCAAGCCCGCCGATCTGGATCGTCACGATGACGTAGTCGGCCCCGTCGAGGGCCTCGCGGCGGTCGGTCGTGGACCACACGGCCGCCTGCTTGCCGTTCTCGGCGATGACTCGTTTGAGGAACGACTCCATCTGCCGCAGCTTTGGCATCGTGCGGCTCATCAGCCGGATCTCGCTGCCGGCCAGGGCCTCGGTTGCCAGTATGTCCATCGCCAGGGTCTTGGTGAAAACCAGGCTTCCCGCTCCGATAATGGCTATCTTGGGCATCTTGATTCTCCTCGTGCCGGCCTGTCTGACATGAAAACGCTACGATCCTTCAAACCGAGGATTATCCTGATCCGAACCCCAAAAAGCGCGAACAATCTCAAGCCGGCGGACGTCTAAAAATATAAAGGAACGATTCGGGCCACGTGCGGGCCACGTGCGGGCCACGGGAAGGCAGGCTGTAAGTCCATGGGCAGATGGTTCTTAAGGATGAGATGTGCGGCGATTTGGCCGGTTGCCCGCAATTTTTCCTTTGCGCCCGCGTTTGGCAATTGTTGGTTGCGCGCATAGAATGATAGCTGTTCGTCTGCTGCGCCCCGTGCGATGCGGGTTTCCCTCCGCCCGCGTCAGGGATGTGGCGACAATGGGCGATGCCGAGGCCTCCCTCTTCCTTGGTGTCGCCTTTTGTTATCTCTTATCCTTGTGTTATAATGTCCCACCATGATCGAGTTCAAATGCCAGGTCTGCGCGAAGTTCCTCAAGATGCCGCAGTCATTCGCCGGGCAGATGATTGACTGCCCCGCTTGCCGCAAGCCCACGCGCGTGCCCGGCGCGCCGGGGTCCGAAACTTCGCCCATCGCCCCAAAGCCCACCGGGCCGGACCGCAAGCTCTGCGTCGATTGCGGCAAGGGCTTCCCCGCCGGGCAGATGCTCGTCCACAACGGCCAGGCCGTCTGCACGGACTGCCACCACCTGCGAAAAGCCGCCGATCTCAAGCCCAAGCCCAAGCCCAAGCCAAGACCCCGCCGAAAGAAAAGCCGCAAGCGAACCGTCGTTATTATCGCGGCAATCCTCGCCGCCGCCGCTCTGGGCGCATGGGCCGTGATGCACTGGGCGCTTTGACTCGCCGCCCGTCATGAGCAAAGAAAAGTTTCAACGCAGAGAGCGCAAAGATCGCAGAGAAAGAAAGATATAGACTTGCTTTTCTCTGCGGCCTCTGCACTGCAAACCTGTAACATCTTGTTTTTTTGACAAGAAACA
>CAYOBS010000477.1:0-2237 GCA_964402305.1 uncultured Planctomycetaceae bacterium
TGCGGCGTCACGCCAAACTGGAAAATGCCTCGGCCGCGGCTTGCCCTTTGGAGTGTCCCGGCGCGCCGGGACCGCTTTGGCTTGCACCGGCCGGTCAATAACACGTTGCAGCGGGATCGCGAAGTGAGCCCACCCCCCGTAACTGAGGCATTACCGGGTTTGTGGCGTCCCAGAGATTGCTATCCCCGGGCTTCCGCGATAGCTTACCGCCCATGGCAACGGCGGAGAAGTTGTGTGTTATCGGTGACGGCGGGATGGGGACGATCTGCGCGATCATGCTCGCGGAGAACGGGCACGACGTGGTCTTGTGGTCGGCGTTTGCGGACCAGGCCCGGCTTGTTGCGGCCGACCGGGAGAACAAGCGTTTCCTGCCGGGCGCCAAGCTGCCGGATGAGGTGCGAGTGACTGCCGACGACGCCGAGGCGTTTGCGGGCGTAAGTCTGGCGATCTCGGCCGTGCCCGCGCAGTTTATCCGCGGCGTCTGGGCGCGTCTGGCGGCGCGGTGCCCGGCGGACCTGCCGATATGCTCGGTGGCCAAGGGGATCGAGAATCACACGCTGCTTCGGCCGACGGAGGTGCTGGCGGACTGCCTTGGCGGGTCGGGGCGGGCGTTGGCGGCGCTGTCGGGGCCGTCGATCGCCCCGGAGCTGGCGCGGCGGCTGCCGGCGACGGTCGTGGTCGCGGCCACACAGCCGGGCCTTGCGGCGCGGGTGCAGGCGTTGATAAGCAGGCCCTACTTCCGCGTGTACACGAACCCGGACCTGCCGGGCGTGGAGATCGCCGGGGCGACGAAGAACGTCATCGCCATCGCGGCGGGAATCCTGGACGGCATGAAGGCGGGCGACAACGCCAAGGCGGCCCTGGTCAGCCGGGGACTAAGCGAGATCGCGCGCCTGGGGCTGGCGATGGGGGCCCAGGCCGATACGTTCGCGGGCCTGGCCGGCATGGGCGACCTTGTGACCACGTGCATCTCGCCGGTCGGGCGGAACCGCTGCCTCGGCGAGGCCATCGGCAGGGGGCTGAGCGTCGGCGAGGCCCTCGCGGCCGCCCACGGCGTCGTCGAGGGCGTGGCCACCACCGCCAGCGTGATGGAGCTGGCAAGGCGGCACGGCGCGGCAATGCCGATAACCGGCGCCACATATGACGTGCTGTTTAACAATGTCGCCCCGCGGGACGCCATTGCCGGCCTGATGGCCAGGCCGCTGAAGGCGGAATAGCACCCGGTAGCCAGGAGCCGGTAGCCGGTAGCCAGGAAAAGCAAAAGGCGGAACCGGGAACCTGGAACCGGGAACCCGGAGAAGCAAAACAGCGGAACCGGGAACCTGGAACCAGGAACCCGGAGAAGCAAAACAGCGGAACCGGGAACCGGGCAAAGCAAAAGACGTAGACGGAAGAACACTCAACACCAAGCTCTGGGAGTTGTTGAGGCCTGCTCGCTTCAGCGAGCGGGAAACCGGGAAAGACAAGAGGCGGAACCGGGAAACCGGGAAAGACAAGAGGCGGAACCGGGAACCGGGAACCTGGAACTCGGAACCTGGAATTCGCAATCGCATGAACGATCCGTCAATCCGACAACAGATTCGCAGCGCACGCGGGAAGTTCGCCGCGATGGCCGCCAGCTATTCGCTGGGTGTCTTTAACGACAACTTTTTCAAGCAGGTAGCGATGCTGCTGGCGATTGGCGCCGGGCACAAGGAGCACCAGGGCTGGATGCTCTTTCTGTTCACCGCGCCGTTCGTGCTGCTGGCGGCCCCGGCGGGCTGGCTGGCGGACAGGTTTGCAAAACGCCACATCGTCATTGCCGCCAAGGGCATGGAGGTGTTGGCGATGATCTGTGGGGCGGCCGGGCTGCTCACTGGCTCCTGGGTGCTGATCATCGCGATGGTCTTCGCCATGGGCCTGCAAGCGTGCATCTTCGGCCCGAGCCTCAACGGCTCGATACCCGAGCTTTACCCCGCATCATACGTTACCGCCGCCAACGGCGCGCTGAGGGTGTTCGTGACCGTGGCCATCCTGCTGGGCGTGGCCGTGGCGGGCTTCGCGCTGGATAGCCCAGGCAAGGTAATTGGCTTCCCGGCCGGGCGTCTCATCGCCGCGCTTACGGTCCTTTGCGTGGCGGGTCTGGGCTTTGCGGCCAGCTTCGGCGTGCCGCACCGACCGGCCGCCATGCACGGCGCCCGGAAGTTCGCGTGGACCGGCCCGGCGACACGAACTTCCTCCCCGGCGAGGTCGTGGAC
>CAYOBS010000478.1:0-2214 GCA_964402305.1 uncultured Planctomycetaceae bacterium
CCGCGGATTTGGCCCGACCCCGAAATATCCCGCCGCCACCAAAATTATCCCTTGACGGCAACGCCGGGGGCACATCACAATGTCTTCAGTCGTAAACGGGCTGCGAATGTTCCAGCCATCTTGGGAAAACTTTTGAGCAAACACATGCATTGTCTTTGAGTAAATCCTGAACTCGCCTCGCATGGCGCGAGGCGCACCGCGCTGCACCCGGCTCCGCATGAGACAATGGCGGTCCATCCCGCGATCCTGCGCTGTCGCCGAGACCCGGCGGCCAGGCTTACGCTGCGCACAGCGTAAATCGCGTCAAACTTCAGATTTCAGATTTCGGATTTCAGATTTCAGGCTCCAGACTTCAGGCTCCAGACTTCAGACTTCAGACTTCAGACTTCAGGCTTCAGGTTCCGCTTCTTCCGTTTCCCCTGTCCCACGGGTTCCAGGTTCCCGGTTCCGGGCCTGCCTGCCGGCAGGCAGGTTCCGCTTTTGCTTCTTCCCCAACTACCAAGAAAGGACTTGCGACACATGAAAGCACTTGAAGGAATTGGACTTGCGGACGTCCAGGCCGTCTATGACGGCCCGGAAGGCAGGCTTTGGGAACTTGTCATGGGCGAGCAGATTCACATCGGCGGATTTGCCTCGTCGATGGACCTGGCCGGAAAGGCAGGCATCGCCCCGGCCAGCCGCGGCGTTGACCTCTGCTGCTGCAACGGCGCGGGCATGCGGTTCCTGGTGCGGTTCCGCCAGGTCGGGCACATGACCGGCGTGGACGCCACCGGCCGGGTAGTTGGCCTGGGCCGCCAGCGCTGCAAGGATGAAGGCCTCGCCGGGCAAATCGAGTTCGTCCAGGCCGACGTGTGCGACACGAAGCTCCCAGCCGGGCGGGCGGACTTCGTCTGGGGCGAGGATGCCTGGTGCTACGTGGTGGACAAGCCCGCATTGATCGCCGAGGCCGCCCGGCTGGTCAAGCCCGGCGGCACGATCGCCTTTACCGACTGGGTCGAAGGCCCCGCCGGGCTGGACGCGCAGCAGGCCGAGAGGTTCCTCCGGTTCATGAAGTTCCCCAGCATCCAGGACCTGGGCGGCTACCGCCGGCTCCTCGCCGACAACGGCTGCCAGGTCGTCCTGGCCGAGCACACCGGGCGGTTCGCGCCGCACGTTGACCTGTACCTGAACATGCTGAACATGCAGTTGACGTACGACGCCCTGAAGATAATCGGGTTCGACACCGGCCTGATGGGCGCGATGGCGGCCGAGATGCAGTTCATGCAACAACTCGCCCACGAAGGGCGGATCGAGCAAGGACTGATCGTGGCCCGCAAGAAGTGACCGCCGTTTCCGCCGGCCCGGAGCAGCACCGTCGCCGGGCCGGATATACACCGCATTGGAATCCGTTGGAAAGGAAGAAGGACAAGAACATGAAGACTTATCGCGGAACAATGATCGTGGCGCTGCTGGCCGGCCTGGCCGGCCTGGCCGGCCTCCTGCAAGCCGGGCAGACTGCGTCTCCAAGCGACGATAATAAGACCTGGCTGGCGGCGCTGGCCGATGGGGCCGCAAAGGAGCCCGCCGCAACCACGCCGGCAACGGCCGAGGACCAGGCAAGCCCCGGCAAGGACGCCAATGCCGCCCCGGCCGGGGACGGCAAGTGCGTGCCTCTGCCGTTCCACTGCATCGAGGGCTACTCCGGCGGCGCCATCACGCCGATGGCGTACCTGTGCAACGGCAGCTCCGACGGCAAGCACATGACGTGGCCATCGGTTTCATACAGTTACATGAACATCAGCACCAAACATCTGCACACCTTCGCCGTCACGCAGACATTCTGGAACCGCGTCGAGCTGGGCTACGCGATGAACCAGCTCTGGCTGGGCTCGCTGTACGACGACATCCGCAAGATGGGCCTGAACCCCGTGCGCGAGGATGTGATCCTGCACAACTTCAACGTTCGCGGCAAGCTGCTTGAGGAGAACAGCTTCGGGCTGCCTTTGCCTGCCATCGCCGCGGGCGTACACTTCAAGTACAATTACGGCCTGGAGGACATAAACCGCCGCGTGGGCAACGCGTTTGATACGATCGGCTACGACAAGAACTACGGTGTTGACTACACCCTTACGGCCACCAAGATGTTTCCCACGCTCGCCTTCGGGCGGCCTGTGATCCTCACGGGCGGCCTGCGGTTCAGCAAGGCGTCCCAGTTGGGCCTGATGGGCTTCGGCG
>CAYOBS010000479.1:0-2196 GCA_964402305.1 uncultured Planctomycetaceae bacterium
GGCCGGTTGAGCCGGAAGCCGCCCCACCGCGGGACGGGCCCGTCAAGTGCCGCGAGCGCCTGGGCGGCTTGCTCAAGAGCTACTACCGGGACGTGGCGTAGGCTCGGCTGAATCATGAAACCCCTGATGTTTCTCAAGGAATACAGGGGAAAACCCTTCTGCCGAACAGGCGCGTTCCTGTCGCCGGCGCGGCTGGAAATTCGTTTGCCGAGATGCACAGGCCCGCTATAATCGCCAACATCGATGGCAGTGGCATTCGGCGAGAAGCCATCCGGAAAATCCCGGATCAATGCTCTCAATGACAACCAACCAGGGAGTTGAACGTGCCGAAACTGACTCGTCGTGACCTATTGAAGACAAGTCTCCTGGCCGGCGGCGTCATTGCCGGCTTCCCGCTCGTGCTGCGTGCGGCTGATGGACGGCCCGACCGCGTCAACGTCGCTTTCGTCGGCGTCGGCGGGCGCGGAGGCGACGACCTGGCCGAATGCGTCAAGGTCGGCTGCAACGTCGTCGCCCTGTGCGACACCGACGCCGGCCGGCTTGCCGGCGCCGCCAGGAGGCACCCCGGCGCAAAGACCTACAGCGACTACCGCCAGATGCTCGAGAAGCAGAAGGATATCGAAGCGGTCGTCGTCGCCACACCCGACCATCACCACTTCTTCGCCTCCATGATGGCCGTGAAGCTCGGCAAACACGTCTATTGCGAGAAGCCGCTCACCCATTCCGTCTGGGAATCCCGCCAGCTCACCCTGGCCGCCCACCAGGCCAAGGTCGCCACTCAACTCGGCACACAGGGCCACTCCAACGAGCCCATCCGCCTGCTGGCCGAATGGCTTGCGGCCGGCGTCATCGGCGCGGTGCGCGAAGTTCACATCTGGACGGACCGCCCGGCTGGTTGGTGGCCGCAGGGCCTCGACCGCCCCGCCGGCGAGGACCCCATCCCGGCCAGCCTCAACTGGGACGTCTGGATCGGCCCAGCGCCGATGCGCCCCTTCAAGTCCGGCGTCTACCACGACTTCAAATGGCGTGGCTGGTGGGATTTCGGCACGTGCGCCCTTGGTGACATCGGCTGTCACTCCCTGGACCTGCCGTGGTTCGCCCTCAAGCTCACTGCCCCGACGCATATCGAGGCGACCAGCTTCGGCGGCAAGCCGGAATGCGGGCCGCTCTGGTCCGATATCGCCTACCAGTTCCCAGCCAACGGCGCACGCCCCTCGCTCAAGCTGTGGTGGTACGATGGTCGCAACCGCAACACGCCCAACGATTCGCCGGCGTGGAAGTCCATGCTGCCCCTTCGCGATCATCTCGGCCTGGCCGCCAATGCCCGCCTGCCCGAGAATGGCCAGCTTTACGTCGGCGAGAAGGGCAACATCCACGTCGGCGAGGGTGGCCCGCGCCTAGTCCCCGAGATCAAGATGAAGGGTTTCGTCCGCCCCGAAAAGACGCTGCCGCGCTCCATCGGCCACCACGCCGACTGGCTCGCAGCCTGCCGCGGCGGCCCCGCCGCCGGCTCCAACTGGGACTTTTCCGGCCCCCTGTCCGAGGCCGTGCTCGCCGGCAACCTTGCTATCCGCCTGGCCAAGCCCATCGACTGGGACGGCGAGAACCTCAAAGCCGCCAACGCCCCTGAGGCCGCGCCGCTTATCCGTCGTGAGTACCGGCAGGGCTGGGCGCTATGACAACGCGTCGTGGAGTTCCCCCTGTCCTCCCGAAAAACTCCATCTGCGCCCTTGGAGCAGTTGACAGTATGCTGGAGACGGGTAGTGACGGGTGGTGCCGGCGTGGATTCGAGACTGGCAGCCGACTGTTTTCAGATGGGTGTGGCCTTGTAGTGAAGGATGGGCCGGCGGAAGCGCAGACTGATCAAGTCGGCCCCGAGCAGAATGGCCCAGCCTTTCTGTTGCTACGCCGCTACTCGCTGATACCGATGGTGCAGTCCGCCCAGGATCGGCGTGGAGATCAGCTTGGTGAGCCCGATGATCGGAGCATCAGCCTGCGGATGCGGAATCGGCGTGTCGCCATCCAGGCCCTGATGCGGCCGGGCGACATGGTAGTACTCCTCGATGAACTCCCGCAGCAGCCGCTCCAGGTGGCCTTGGCCCAGGACGATCACATGATCCAGAAGCTCTCGGCGAAGGGTGCCCCCGAATCTTTCGACGAACGGATTCTGCCAAGGAGACCGGTACGCGATCCGCA
>CAYOBS010000480.1:0-2178 GCA_964402305.1 uncultured Planctomycetaceae bacterium
CCCCAGACAATCCGCAATCCGCTCCCGGCGCGCCGGGACGCAATCCGCAATAGAGTTCTGCAAACGGGCGTGACGGAGGCCAAAGCAAGTGCCGCCAGAAAGAAAGGCCGCTCACTAACCCCAATCGCTGGTTTCATCCTCGATACTCCACGGCGCCGAAATCGCCGGCGAATCCATCTTTGCATCCCGGTAACCGAATACTGTATGCTGCCGCATGGCGGCGGCCAGGCCGCTGCGCCGGCTTGTACGATTGAACCATACCACTTATGTCGATGGCAAGAAAATGAACAGACCGACCCTGACGTTGACGGCGGCGTGCGTGCTTGGCCTTCTGGGCGCGGCCACGCCGGAGGGCCTTGCCCTCACGGCCAGGGAAGTCCTCGTTGTGGCAAACGCGACCGTGCCGGACTCGGTCGCCCTTGCGCAGCTTTACGCCCGGACCCGCGGCATCGACGCCAACCAGATTCTCCTGCTGAAGTTGTCCGGCGGCACGGACATCTCCCACGAGGCTTACGACACTGAGGTGCTCGAACCGATCCGCAAGGCGCTCACGCAGCGCAAGCTGGACGACCAGATCCGCTGCATCTGCACGATGTATGGCGTGCCATACCGGGTCGCCGGCCCCGCCGACGACCCCGAGGAAGCCATTCTCAAAGTAGCGAGCATCAACCTGACCAAGATGCACTACCAGTTGGTCATCGACTACAAGCTTCTTGGCACGGTGGGCCGGGAGTTCCCCGAGCCGCGGACCACGGGCGTCGAACCGCTGAGTTCGCTGTTTGCCCCGAGCATGGAGGCGCCGAAAGAGCCGCTGCCGAGCATCAACGCCGTCATCGGCGACATTAAGAAGCTTCTGGCCGCAAAGCAGGCTGATTTGGACAAGATCGCCGAAGCCGACCATCAGAAGATCGCGCAGCGGCAACTGATGGCCCTGCACCTGGAGTTGGAGGGGCCGCAGGGGCTGATAGACTACATCCGCGCCTGCAATCCCGAGAGGGCCCCGGACATCCTGGACCTCGAGAAGCAGCTCCGCGATTCTGCGCAGGCGACCGCGGCCGTCCAGCGCCAGAAGCTCTCGCCAGAGGCCATGACCGCGGTGATAAACGCGATGAGAGGCGCCACCGGGCTGATGGGCGCCGTCGCGTACCTCGACAAGTTCAAGCAGCGGCTTTCCGACGTGCTCGTGATGTACAAGTCCAGCGCGGCCTTGGACAGCGAGATTGCCCTGCTGCACTGGCAAAAGTACTCCCCGCGAGGACCCGCGAAGAACCCGCTGAACTGGCAGACCAAGCTGCCCGCGGGCGCCAAGGTGGACCCGACGCTGATGGTCTCGCGACTCGACGGGGCCAGCAAGATCGACGTCGAACGCATGATAGTGGCGTCGATGGTGGCCGAACTGAGGGGCCTGACCGGGGAGTGCTACATCGACTCCGGCGGCCCGGACAGGGTGGCGCTCCAGACCAGGACGGAGTATGACGCCAAGCTGACCGCCCTGGCCACGTTCCTCCAGCAGCATTCGAAGATGAAGGTCATCCTGGACACCAAGCCCACGCTCTTTGAGAAGGACAGTTGCCCCAACGCCGCCCTTTACGTCGGCTGGTACAGCCTCCAGAAGTACATCGACGCCTTCAAATGGAATCCCGGGGCTGTCGCATGGCACGTCGCGAGCTGGGAGGCCGTGCATCTCCGCGACCCCAAGAGCCAGGAGTGGTGCGTCAAGATGATCCAGAACGGCGTCGCCGCCACCATCGGGGCCGTCGCGGAGCCGCTGCTGGCGGCGTTTCCCGAGCCCAACGAGTTCATGCCACTGCTGATGACCGGCAAGTACACCATCGCGGAATGCTACTGGCGGACAGTCCCCCACTCGAGTTGGCAGATGATGTTGCTGGCCGACCCGCTCTATAACCCCTTCAAGACCAATCCGCAGGTGCAGGTCAAGGACCTGCCGCCGGGGCTGGCGCCCTGAGTGCGGGTTTGGGGTCTTCCCGCGCCGGCAGCCGGCCCATTCGTTCGGCCGCCATGCGGCCGACAGGTGTGCCGGGGTAGTCGCGAATCACATTGTCGTACTGCACGCGGGCCTCGGCGGTCCGGCCCTGCTTTTCCTGGCAGAAGCCGATCCAGAACATGCACTCGGCCGAACGGTCCTTCTCGCCGGCGGCCTGGAACCACACCAGCGAC
>CAYOBS010000481.1:0-2177 GCA_964402305.1 uncultured Planctomycetaceae bacterium
GTTGAGGACGAGCCGATGCTCGACTCCCGCGTACTGGCCGAAGGACGCCATGCCAAAGACCGCCGCCACCAGCCACACCAGTGCGCCGGCGCCCCATGTCCACCCGGCCGTGGCGCGGGTGCTTCGCCCGGCCAGGAGATACGCCATCGCCCCAAGCGCCCACAGGGCCGTAACGCTTGCGCAGGCCGCCAGCGTACCGTAAATGTCTTCCACCCAGCCGTCCAGTTCGACCGACGCTACCACCAGCGCCAGCAGCCCGGCGAGAAGCGCGCCGGCAAGCTTCATCGCGAGGTCCAGGGCGGTCGAATCCTTACGCCGCCATTGATGGACCGCCGCGTAAAGGCCCATCGCCAGCGGGACCATCATGGCCGTGAGGAACCGGCGGTTGAGCAGCAGCACGTAGTGGCCCTCATGGAGCGGCCAGGTGTCGCTGGAGAAGAACAACCTGCCGACGGCCACTACCAGCACCGCCGCGGCGAATGCCCGCACGGGCAGATAGCGGAAGCGGTAGCCCAGGTACGCCAGGATGGGTCCTTCCATTGCCCAGGCCAGCAGTATCCCGTTGGCGTGGAGCTGGAGCGGGACCGCCAGCGTCAGGAACGTCACCGTCATGGCGATGGCGCCAAAGAGCGTCGGGGCATCCTCCGGCAGCCGGCGGCGGATGATCGAGCCGAGCACCAGGTACGCCGCCGCCATGCCCAGGGCCACGAAGCCCAGCGAGAAGGCGTAGTCCCTGTGGAGCATGTCCCATGCCATGCCGAAGGCGAAGGCCGCGTTGGCCAGGGCCATGATGAACCGCTCGACCGTGAACCTGACCCGCCTGACCAGGTGGTACACGAACGGCAGGACCAGGAACACCGCGTAGAACGCCCCCAGCCACGCCAGCGCCGGCGCCATGGCGGCGGGCTTGTAATCGTAGAACTTGGCGTACCATCCGCCGTAGAGGACAAACGTGCCCGCCAGGGCCAGGGCGTCCAGCAGCCGCCAGCCGCGGAAAAACGCCACAGCCAGCACGCCCAGGTCCAGCAGCAGCAGGTAGGTGAACAGCGCGTCGCGGGCATCCTTGCCGGTCGAAAGCAGCACGGGCGTCAGCAGCCCGCCAAGCACGGCCAGCATCGCCATCGGCAGCGCATCGTACAGGACCGCCAGTGCAACTCCCGCGGCCGTGACCGCCACCATGCACCCGAAGGCGACCTTCTGCGACATTACGGGCGGCTCGTAGGCGGAAAATGCCGCGAAGTTCGCGGCGTAGAGAATCGCCAGCCCCAGGCCAATGAGGCTCTGGCCGAAGATTCGCCAGCCCTTGCCGATGCACCTGCTGCCCGCGGCGAGAAATGCGATGCCCGCCAGAATGCCGATGACGACCTGCCCCGTCGGGCCGATCCAGTCGTTATCGAAGGCGTACTTGAGGAAGAACGCCATACCGACAAACAGCACGACCGCCCCGGCCCAGGCGATCCATCGCTTGCCGATGGCGGACTCCAGCCCACCCATGGCCGCAACCTGCGGCGGCGCGGCGGAGGCGCCCGGCGCGGACGCCGCGGCAACTCGTCCGGCCGCCGCGGACCAGGCCGGCTGCGCAGCCCCGGCCGGCGATGATGGCGCTGGCGACCAGGCCGGCGGCGGCGCAGCCCCGGCCGCGACGGGCTCGAGCGTGGGCGCTGCCGGCGCTGCCGGCGGCGCGGCGGCGGCGGGCGCCTCGGGCACAGGCGGCGGGCCAAACGGGCCAGGCGCCCCGGCCGCGACGGGCGCCTCGGCGCCAAAGGGCCGCCCGGCCTCCATCGCGCTGAGCCGCGACCTTGCCGACTTCAACTCCCACCGCAGCCCGCCAAGCTGCCTTCTGGCGCCCAGGGCCAGGAAGAACCCAATAATCCCCAGAATGCCGCCGACGGCGATGACGGCGAGAAGGAGAAAGGCCAGGAAGATCAGCATGTCCCAGTTTCCCATATCCTGCGCTCCCACGCGTGCCCCAAATATAAAAAGGCCCGCGAATGATCCTGATGCCCGTTGGATACGAGCAAGTCCCAGCGCCGGTGATACTACCCCCTCCCGCCCCAAAACGCAAACCCCAAGCAAAGACTTTAGACCTTCTGTTGCTTCTGTTTCTTCCCCCCTACCTACTTCTTAGGAATCGCGAAAAAATAACTTGAGCAATTATTGCCTTGGTCGAATGGTAT
>CAYOBS010000482.1:0-2172 GCA_964402305.1 uncultured Planctomycetaceae bacterium
ACCTCCGGAACATCGACCAACAGGTCAAGGACAGCAAGACGAGGTTCGAGATCAACCAGTTCCGCGACGATCACATCAACTACCTGGCCGGCGCCATCAAGGGCCTTTACGCCTCGCATCGACGCAAGGAGGCCCAGGCGTACTACGACTACATCAGGGAAAACTACAAGCCGGCAGGGCCGAACTGGCAGTCCCGAGACGTTGGCGATTTCTTCATAAAGGAACTGCGGGCGGACGATCAGCCCATCCGCGACTTTGTCCGCATGCTGGTGGGGTTGTCGATAAGGACCGGCTACGTCGCCCTGGCCGTCGGCGACCGCGCCGCCGCCGCCGAGAGCCTCGGACTCGCCCGCAAGGCGTATTACGCCTACCAGGAAGGCAGGCAAAAGCGGCTGATGCTGCCCCCGCTGCAAGACTACTCCGTGCGCATCGCCATCGAGCTGATGCTGAACCCTCGCTCCCTGGGCTACAACCTGCCGATGACCGACCGGGCCGAACTGTACCGGGAATTGGACGATGAGACGAAAAAGCTCATCTACCCCCAGGTCCGGCAATATCTCCGCCAGGCCTGCAAGGCGGCGGACCTGGACTTCGACAAGATCTTCCCCGCCCCGCCCGGCTTCAAGGAGCAAGACGCCCAGCCGCTGCCCGAGGACAAGCTGCTGCAGTAGCCGGGAAAAGCAAAGGCGGAACCCGGAACGGCGAAAAACGGAACCGGGGACCCGGGAACGGCCAGCAGCGGAACCAGGGAAAAGCAAAAAGCGGAACTTAATGGCTGGAGAGGCAGTGGTGGCCGTGATGAAGCTGAAAAACAAAATGGTTGTGTTGGCTGCCGTGGCTGTCGCGACGATGCTCCTGACGGGTCCGCACGGTGGGCCTCTGCCGGCCTGGGCGGATGACCGGCCAAGCGTCACCGCCGCCGGTGCCCCAGCCGGCGAGCCTGTGCGGATCAGCGTCTGGCAGGCGGCTGTGCTGGGCGTAGTTGAGGGTCTGACGGAGTATCTGCCGGTTTCCTCGACGGGGCATCTGATCCTGGTGGGGGATTGGCTGGGATTGAACCAGGCGCCGGGCGAGCGCGGGCCGGCGGGGCGCGCGTTCGTGGAAAGCCCCGCCGTCAACGCATTCGAGGTGGTCATCCAACTGGGGGCGATCCTTGCCGTCCTGGGGCTTTACCGCCGGCGCGTGGGGCAGATGCTCTCCGGCCTGGCCGCCGGTGTGGCCAGGCTGGGCAGGAGCGATGCGCCTAGCCTGGATGAGCAAGACAGCCGGGGCCTGCACCTGGCGGGGCTGCTGATGGCCGCGTTCCTGCCGGCGGCCGTCATCGGCTACCTCTTCCACAAGCAGATTGAGGAACATCTCTTCGGCCCGCGCCCGGTGGTCTATGCGCTGGCGGCCGGCGGCGTGCTGATGATCGTGGTGGAGTATTTCTTCTGGCTGCGGAACAAGGGCGCCCGGCGGATCAGCCAGGTCGATCAGGTCAGGTACTGGCAGGCCCTGGTGATCGGGACGGCGCAGTGTCTGGCGATGTGGCCGGGCACGTCACGCAGCATGGTCACCATCATCGCGGCGCTGGTGGTGGGGCTGGACATGGTTGCCGCCGCGGAGTTCAGCTTCCTGCTGGCGCTGCCGACGCTGGGCGCCGCCACGGTCTATTCGGGACTCGCCCACCGCCACGAACTTATGCAGTCGGTCGGCCCGGCCGGGCTGGTGGTTGGCCTTGTGGTCAGCGGGCTTGTGGCGGCGGTGGCCGTCAAGCTGTTCGTCCGCTGGCTCACGCGGCACGGGCTTATCCCGTTCGGGGTGTACCGCATCCTGCTGGCGGCGGGACTGCTGGCGTACTTCGCCTGGTGAAGACCCCGTCCGCAGACGGCGCAGCCCTGCGTAGCCGCAGGCGAAGCAGGGTAGTCAGTAGCCGGTAGCCGGGAGCCGGTAGTCCGCCTGTGGCGGATAGCCAGGGAAGAGAAAAAAACGGAACCCGGAACTTGGAACCCGGAACCAGGAAAAGAAGAAACGGAACCGGTAGCCGGTAGTCCGCCTGTGGCGGATAGCCGGTAGCCTGTCCTGTCCCGGCCTGTTCGCTTCAGCGAGCAGGGCTGTGCTGCTCATCACTCCGCCTTCCGTCCCACCGGGCCGATCAGGAAGGTGTCGCGCAGCGAGAGGTGCTTGCGGATG